>NZ_JBEFAK010000014.1:0-270744 GCF_040137845.1 Nonomuraea sp. B19D2
GCACGCCAGGGTCGGTCTGCTGTCCTACGCGCAACGTAGCCATCAAGGTCACCTCCTCTGTTGGGTGATGGCTGGGTCTGGTCACTCCGGCCCGCCCCGCTCAGCGGGGCAAGCCCCGGCCTTCAGGTCGGGGAGCGGGTGACACGCGTCCTCTACCCAGCGAGCAGCCCGAAATCCTCCTATTCGCACACCAGCCGACGCGTGCCGCCAGTACGCTCGGCGGCACGACTTCGCCGGCCTGCTCCGCCACGCCGCCCCGCAGCAGCACGCGCGCACGGGCCGTCCGGGTGGTCTGCCCTGCCTCCAGCGGCAGCCTCCGCCTCACCGAATGCCCCCGCCCTCACCGCACCGGCCGCATCCTGCCAGCGCACGATGCCGATCATCCACTTGCTGTGCCGGAGTTACGTCCCCAACAACCAGGCTCCTGTTGCGCGGCCTCATAGTCCGCAGCCGCCGCGCCCGCCTGAGAGAATCGGCACACCTGCATGACCTGCACCTCATCCACCCGACGTTTACTCTGAGTGATCGTTAGATTACCATCTTTTAACCTCCGGAGCAGAACATATGAGCGATGCGTGCGGACGCTCAGGGGTGTTTACGGCCCGCCTAGGTGACCACGATCTTCCTAGGTGGCTCCGGTGGCAAAGCATTGCCCGGCGACACGTTTAATTGAGGTTTAAACGAGCTCGAGCGGTTCGTCCCGGCTCACCAGTGCCGCGTAGTGGCCGCCACGCGCCATCAGCTCGTCGTGGGTGCCGCGCTCGACGATCTTCCCGCCGTCGAGCACGACGATCTGGTCCGCGTCGCGGACGGTGGACAGGCGGTGCGCGATCATGATGGTGGTACGGCCCTGCGCCAGGTTGTCGAGCGCCTCCTGCACGGCCCGTTCGGTCTGGGTGTCCAGCGCGCTGGTGGCCTCGTCGAGGACCAGCACCGGAGGGTTGCGCAGCAGCGTGCGCGCGATGGCCAGGCGCTGCTTCTCGCCACCTGAGAACCGGTAGCCGCGCTCGCCCACCAGAGTGTCGTAGCCGTCGGGAAGCGAGGCGATGTGGTCGTGGATGCGCGCGGCCCGCGCCGCCGCCGCCAGCTCCTCGTCCGTGGCCGACGGCTTGGCGAAGCGCAGGTTTTCGGCGATCGAGGCGTGGAACAGGTACGTCTCCTGCGACACCACGCCGACCGCCTCGCTCAGCGTCTCGAACGTCAGCTCCCGCACGTCCACCCCGTCGATCGTGACCCGGCCGCCGGTGACGTCGTAGAGCCTGGGCAGCAGGTAGCTGAGCGTGGTCTTGCCCGAGCCGGTCTCGCCCACGATGGCCAGGCTGGTGCCCGCGGGGACCGTGATGTCCACACCGGTGAGCGTGGGGGTCTCGCCGTACGAGAAGTCGACGCCCTCGAAGCGCACCTCGCCGCGGACGTCGCGCAGCTCCCGCGTGCCCGGGTGGATGTCGACCGGCAGGTCCAGGTACTCGAAGATGCGCGCGAACAGCGCCAGTGAGCTCTGCACGTCCACGCCCAGCCGCAGCAGCGAGACCATCGGCCGGAACAGGCTGGTCTGCAATGTCGTGAACGCCACCAGCGTGCCGACCGAGATCGCGCCGGTGTAGCCGACGGCCCAGTAGATCAGCGCGGGCATCGCGGCCATGACGAGCTGGATCGACGCCTGCTTCCAGCGGCCTGACATGCTCACCCGCACGCCGACGTCGGCCAGCTCGCCGGAGGCCCGCCCGAACTGCTCGGCCAGCTCGCCTGAGCGGCCCATGGTGCGGCCCAGCAGGATGCCGCTGATCGACAGCGACTCCTGGACCATGGACGCGATGCCGGCCAGCCTGCGCTGCTGCTCGGCCTTGATGTGCTTGCGCTCCTGGCCGACGTTGCGGCTGATCCACACGAACACCGGCATCAGCAGCAGCGAGATCACTGTCAGCCGCCATTCGAGCGCGATCATGGCGACGATGGTGGCGATCACTGTGGTGAGGTTGGAGACGAGGGAGGCGGCGGTCGTGGTGAGGACCGACTGCATGCCGCCGATGTCGTTGGCGATGCGCGACTGCACCTCGCCGGTCCTGGTGCGGGTGAAGAACGCCAGCGACATGCGCTGCAGGTGGCCGTAGACGGCCAGCCGCAGGTCGTGCATCACCCGCTGGCCCACCGTGGTGGAGATCAGCGTCTGCAGCACGTCGAACACGTTGGTGGTGACCGCCACCGCGATCATGCCAAGGGCCAGCAGCGTGAGCAGGGTCGCGTCCCTGGCCGGGATCGCCACGTCCAGCACCTCGCGCAGCAGGAACGGCGAGGCCAGCGCCACCAGCGACGACAACAGGATGAGGACGCCCACCAGGGCCAGGCGGCCGCGGTAGGGGCGGAACAGCTTGATGATGCGCCCGATCGGGGCGCGTGGTTCCTCCGCCAAGTGGCGCCTCCTTTCAGATGTCCACTCAAACAGAGGTTAGCTCATATTTGTTCCGGCTAAACTTAGGACATGGTAGAAAAGGAGCTCGCCGAGCTCTTGCACCTGGTCGGGCGGCGGTTGCGGCACGGGTATGTGCATCGGCTGGAGCCGATCGGGCTCAACCCCGGGCAGGCGCGCGCCCTCCGCGTGCTCGCCGACGCCGCGCAGCCGCTGCGCATGGTGCGACTGGCCGACGAACTGCGGATCGTGCCCCGCTCACTCACGCCGGTGGTGGACGCCCTGGAGTCGGCGGGGCTGGTGCGCCGGGAGGTCGATCCCGCCAACCGCCGCTCCACGCTGGTGCTGATCACCCCGGAGGGCCGCCGCCTCGCCGACCGCGCCCGCCACGCCCGCAGGGAGGCGGGCCAGGAACTCTTCGCCGTGCTGACGCAGGAGCAGCGCGACCAGCTCCGGGACTTGCTGAGCCTGGTGGAGGAGCAATTCAGCTAACCCACGCACACCGCGCCGCCGACGACCGTGCCGAGCCAGGGCGGCTGGGACAGGAGCGCCGCGTACGGGTAGCGGCCACGGGCGTCGAAGACGGCGAAGTCGGCCCGGGTGCCGGGAGCCAGCGACCCGATCCGCCCATCGCCCCGATCCATCCCCAGCGCACGAGCCCCGCCCAGCGTCGCCGCCCGCACCAGCTTGCCGTCCAGCCCTCGGCTACGCACCCCGAGCTCGCGAGCGTTCCGCCGGATGGCTCCGGCGACAGCGAGCACGCCGGTAGGCGCAGGGCGCCCTGCGACGCCGTCGGCAGGCTCCGCAGGCCCGGCGAGGCCATCGGCAGGCAGCGCAGGCTCGGCGACGCCGTTCGCGGTGTCAGGGGCGGTGCCGCCCAGGGGCGGGCCGGTGGCGAGGGCGACGGGATTGCCCTCGTCGAGCAGCGCCAGCACGTCAGGGGCAGGCGACGGGCAGACGGCCACCACGGTCTTGCGCAGCCGCAACAGCTTGCGTTCCCCGGGGTCCAGGGGCCGGGCGCAGACGACATGACACAGCGGCCCCAGCACCCCCGCCTCGTCCAGGGCCGCGGGCGAGTGCCGGTCCAGGTCCACCAGCAGTCGCAGCCCGAACGTCCTGGCCAGCACCGCCACGTCCTCCAGCACCTGGGGATCCCGCGTGTGCGCCGCGATCCCCACCGCGCACGGCCGGTCGACCTCGCGAAGCGCCGTGATCACCGCGTCCCGCCCGTGCGCCTCCCACTCCTCCTCGCTCCGGCTGGTCACCTCCACGTACGAGATGCCGCGGACCCCAGGCGGATCGGCCAGGTCGGACAGCACGCCGGCCCGGGCGGTCACCCCGGGGCCGGTAGTGGGGACGGCGGCGCAGGCGTCCACCAGCCCGGCCACGATCATCCCGGTCCACCGCACCTCAGCCGCGCCGCGAAAGGACGAGAGCACCGAAGCCCGCGTGTCCACCTTGACCACCCGGTCGCCCCTGACCGCCACCGCACCGTCACGGATGGGATCGGTGCAGACGGGCAGCACGAGCGGGGCGGAATGGACCACGACGGGCGCGGGCGCGCGCCTGCCCAGAGCCGGACCGGCACGCATCGCAGACGGCATGTGATCTCCCGTCGGGGTCTTTCCTTCAGGGCATTAAACGTGAGCTGGGGCAAGTACGCAAACAGTACGATTTCGGCAATTGTCCGGATAAGCCGCTACACATCGCTCATTTCCGTGCAACTGATCGTTGATCTCTGTCTATAACGTCTATACCGTCAATCCGTGATAGCCCCGAAGAAGCTGCTGAAGGGATTGCTGGCGGCCATCGTGCTGCTCCCGGTGAGCCTGATGGCAACCCCTGCTTCCGCAGCACCCCCCACCGACCCCGAGCATCCATGGCGGCAGAACCACTGGCCGCAAACGCAGCCCTGGCAGCTCGACGCACCCGCCGACGCCCAGGCCCTGCGCACCCGCGCGCCCGGCGGCATCAAGCCGATCGACCCGCAGAACTGGGAAAATCCCGACAACATGACGTGGGCGGACTACAAGCAGCCGCCCGGCACCAAGTGGAACGACCCCGCCGTCAAGGGGTCGAAGCGCACGTTCAAGGGCGCGCTCGTGCTGCTCGACTACCCGAACCAGCCGTTCGTGGTCACGCAGCCCAAGGGCTCGACGATCTACTCGAACCCGAGCGCCGAGGCCCACGACGTCCCGCGCGACCAGGTGGCCAAGTTCTACCAGGACTTCCTCAACACCCCGAACGCCCTCAACAAGGGGCACACCATCCACGAGTACTGGATGGAGGACTCGGGCGGCAGGTACGGGGTGGAGCTGACCGGGTTCGGGCCCTACACGCTGTCGGGCAAGGACCACGAGTACGCGATGGAGTTCCAGGCGGGCACCGGCTGCCCGTCGGGCGACAACTGCAACAAGAACCTGCGTACCGAGGGCAACGCCGCCTGGATCGCCGCCGTCGGCGAGGAGGTGGCCAAGCAGTTCGACTTCGTCTTCTACCTGAGCGCCGGTCAGGACGAGTCGTCCACCTGGCAGGAGTTCGGGATGATGAAGTTCCCCACCAAGGAGGACGTGCCGGACGAGTGGGGCCCGCCGGACCCGGCGCTGCCCAACTGGGCGGCCACCCGCTACGTCGACTGGACCTCGTGGCAGGCCGGCTCCAACTTCTGGCCGAACGCCCGCTTCGGCGTCGACTCGGTGCAGGCCGAGAGCTCCGGCATGGCCGTCTACGCCCACGAGCTGAGCCACATCATGGGCATCGCCGACAACTACAACAACCCGTACGCCGTGCCGCCCAAGCGGGCGTACACCGGCATCTGGGAAATGCTCAGCCGCGGCAGCTTCAACGGCCCGGGCGGCCCGCACTCACGCTGGCTGATCCCGCCCACGGCCGGCGCGTCCATGGGCGCCCAGCACATGCTCCGCAACAAGATCAAGCTGGAGATGGTGGACGAGCAGAACGTCTTACGCCTGTCGCGGGCGGCGCTCGACGAGTCGGGCCTGGTGACGGCCAAGGTCCTGGCCCGCGTGGCCCAGCCGGGCAAGAACGAGCTGTCCGGCGTCAACATCTCCTTCGACGCCGATGGCGACAAGAGCTCGTGTGACAAGGCCGACCCGCTCTGCGACGGCGGCGGCTACGAGAACTACACGGTCGAGGTCGTCGACCGCATGGGCACCGACTCGTTCACCCCTGACTCCGGCGTCCTGCTGGCCAAGACCAAGAACCAGGACCGGCCTCCGTTCGAGTGGGTGATCGACGCCAACCCGCAGGACATCAACATGACCGACTACGTCATGCCGGACGGGACCAAGGTGCCGATCACGATCGGCGACTACCGCCAGCTCTCGGACGCGCTCCTCCACGCCGGCACCGACTCCGGCAGCGAGTACGAGTACGTCGACCAGGCCAACCGCCTGCACTTCTACATCACCGACGTCAAGCGCGACCGCGACGGCCACCTGTCCTACACGGTCGCCATCCGCTCGCTCGACGGCTCGGGCCCGCAGCAGCGCGGCGTCAAGGTGCTCCCGGCGGCCGGCCTGCCGACCGCCAAGTCCATATCCACCTGCAAGTTCCCGCTGCTCAACACTGGCAAGCAGGCCCCGGCACAGGGTCAGCACCCGGAGGACGTCAGCGCCTACCTGAACTCCGACGTCTACCGCCTCAAGGCCGAGGTCCAGGGCAAGGGCTGGACCGCCCAGCTCCCGAACGCGCTGGCCTCCGTCGACTTCGGCAAGCAGGACCTGGTCACCGTGAACGCCGTGCGCGAGTCCGGCGGCGACCGGCTGGCCAAGGTCAAGCTCACCGCCACCTCGGAGAGCGACCCCACCAAGACGGCGACGGCCACCTGTCATGTGGTCGGCTAGTGAATGAACGATGGGGTACGGCTGGCGCAAGCCGTACCCCATCGGTTTGAATCACCCCCAAGGGGGTGTTCGTTGACAGGCGAGTTGCCGGACAAACCGAGACCACGACGTAGAAGGGTGCCTTGGGCCGCGCCGGTCTCCGCCGGCCTTGCGGCCGCCGCGGCGAGCGTGCTGACGGCGTCCGTGGACTGGGAGATCCCGCCCGCGGCCAAGATCGCGGTGACCGGGGCGGCGGCCGCGCTCGTGGGGCTGGCCACCTGGGCCACCACCGAGCCGCGCGGGCCCAGACGCCGCGCGCTCCCCGAACCCGCTTCGCTCTCGCCCGACCAGTGGCCGCCCGTCCCCGAGCACTTCACCGGGCGTGCGGAGTCGCTGGCCGAGTTACGCGAGGTCTTCGCCGAGCGCAGGAAGTCCTCCGACCTCTCGCCGCCGCTCGTGGTCTCGGTGTACGGCCGGGGCGGCGTCGGCAAGTCGGCGCTGATGACCAGGTTCGGGCAGGAGGTGGCCGGCTGGTTCCCCGACGGCAGGCTCTACGCCGACCTGCGCGGCGGGGTCGACTCCCCGGTCCCCCCCGACGAGGTGCTGATCGGGTTCCTGCGCGCGCTGGACGTGCGCCTGACCACCGACCCCGGCGGCCTGGACGAGTTACGCAAACTCTGGCTGACCTGGACGAAGGGCCGCAGGATCCTCATCGGCTTGGACAACGCCCACGACGCCGACCAGATCAAGCCACTGATCCCGGCCGAGCCCGGCTGCGCGGTGCTGGTCACCTCACGCGCGCCGCTGTTCCTGAACGGCACCCGTGACACGCGGCTCGGCGTGTTCAGCGAGGCGCACGGCGTGGAGCTGCTGGCCCGGCTGGCCGGCGGCGCCAGGATCGTCGATGACCTCGACGCCGCCAGGGAGATCGTCAGGATGTGCGACTACCTGCCGCTGGCGATCAACATCTGCGGCGCCCGGCTGGCCACCCGCGAGCAGTGGACCATGCGCGAGATGGCCGGCCGTCTGGCCGACACCCGCCGCCGCCTCGACCAGCTCGAAGTGGCCCCGACGGTCGACAAGAGCGTGCGCGCCTCCGTACAGCTGAGCTACGACGACTGCACGGGGATGCAGCGCCGCCTGTTGCGCCTGCTCAGCGCGCTCACCGCGCCCGACGTGCCCGGCTGGGTGGCCGGCGAGCTGCTCGACATCTCCGGGCTCGACGGCGCCGACCAGCTCGAGGCCCTCATCGACGCCCAGCTCGCCGAGTGCTCGGGCACCGACCAGACCGGCGCGATGCGTTACCGCCTGCACGACCTGGTCAGGGTGTTCGCCGCGGAACTGGTCGAGCAGGACGAGGCGGCGCGGCGCAGGGCCGCCATCGAGCGCGTGTTCCACGGCTACCGCCGCCGCGCCGAGGAGGCCGCGCAGAACCGCTGGCCGCAGGACTGGAGCCGGGGTGGCCGCCGCTCCAGCCCCGACGGAGAGGTGCGCGCCGCCGACTGGCTCAACGCCGAGCGGCTGTCGCTGATCGCCATGATCCACCTGGCCCGCCAGCTCCAGCTGTGGGAGCTGACGTGGGGGCTGGCCAGGGCGTTCTGCTCGTTGTGCCACTCGCTGCGCGCGTACTGGGCCGACTGGGCGGCCGTGGCGGAGATCGGCTGCGAGGCCGCCGCGCAGACCGGCGACCGGCGCGCGCTGGCCATCGCGCTGCTCGACAGCGCCTCCGTGCACGGCGGCCTGGGCCTGCGGGAGCGGGCGCTGGGGGAGGCGGAACGGGCCCTGGAGACGTTCACCGGCCTGGGGGAGTCGTGGTGGGCGGCCAGGGCCATGCGCACGATCGGGATGACGCTGTTCAGCGACGGCCACCTGGACCGGGCGCAGGACTACCTCATCGGGGCCATCACCGCGTTCAAGGGCGACGACGACCTGTGGTGGATGGCCCGCACCCAGCGCAACCTGGCCGAGATGCGCATGGCGGAACGCCGTCCCGACGAGGCCAGGGAGCTGCTGGAGGACGCCCTGGAGATCTTCAAACGGGAGGGCAACCGCTACTCGGAGGCCCAGACGCTGCGCGTCTACGGCGAGGTGCTGGCCGCGCAGGCGCGCGCCGAGCACCGGACGGGCGACCACCGGCTGGCCGTCAACCTGTTCACCAGGGCCGGGTTCAGCCTCGACCGGGCCGCCGAGATGTTCAGGCAGCGCGGGGAGCTGTGGGAGGAGGCCCGCTGCCTGCGGGCCGCCGGCGAGGTGGGCGACCCGGACAACGGGCTGCGCGAGCTGGAGTACGTACGGCGGGCCGAGCGGATCCTGGCGGCGCTGGGCGACTCGTGGGGGGTGGCCAGGACCGCCGTGTCGGCCGGCCGGGCGCTGGCGAGACTGGACCGGGTCGAGGAGTCGGAGCAGGAGCTGCGGCGGGCCGTGCAGGGGTTCGAGGAGCTCGAGGACCGGTGGTGGATGGCCAGGAGCCTGCGTTACCTCGGCGAGGCGCACCTCGACGCAGGGGGACGCGGGGCCGCGGTGGAGCCGCTGGAACAGGCCAGGGAGATCTACCGCAGCCTCGGCAACGAGGCCGGCATGCGCCGGACCCTGGAGCTCCTCAGGCGTGCCGCGCCCTGACCCTCAGGTGAGGGGAGTCCTGAGCAACTCGCCCGCCGCCTGCCTGGCCTGCAGGATGCTCTCCTCGAACAGCTTGCGCACGTGCGTCGCCTGATCGGACAGCTCCCTGATGTGCTGGCGGCCCAGCTCGTCCCGTACGGTGTCGGCGATCAGCTGCTGGTATTCGGGGGTCCTGGCGGCCAGCGCCTCGAGCCGCCGGTGCGCGTGGTAGACCCGGTCCGCCTTGATCACCTGCTTGGCGTACTTCTCCAGGTGGCGTACGCGCCGCGACAGCGACGTCCAGGCGGCGTCCAGCGCGTTGGAGTAGGGCTTGAACGCGTCCTCCAGGCCGGTCGGCAGCTCGCGGGGGATGAGCTTGCCGTGCTCGGCATGCATGGACGACAGCCGCCGCAGCCGCTGGGCGATCTGCCAGACCTCCTCGGGCAGCGACACCTGGTTGTCGATGCTGTCGATCAGGCCGTCCCTGTGGACGCGGGAGGCCATGATCGCGTCGACCGCGTTCTGAGCCCTGCGCAGCAGCATCTGGCAGGGGTAGTCCAGGTCTTCCGGAAGGATGTAGTAGTTGGCGTACTCGCGAGCGAGGCGTAGTTTCCGCCTGGTCGAGCGATATGAGCTGTCCAGCGCCATCCATCGGATCAGGACGATCAAGCCGACTCCCACGCCCGCGATCGCCAGTTCCGCTACGCCGGTAACCACGGCGAGCATCACCAGGAAGCCGGGGAGCAGGAAGAGCGTGGCGGGGTTCTTCGTGGTGTCCATGCGCGCACCCGATCGAGCCTTGCGGAGGATGTGCGGGCTCGACCGCAGCTCGACCGAGGTCTCCGGGGGCAGCGATGGATCGATCACCAGCCGTGGAGGCAAAGCTCGTGGATCCATACGTTCATGCTGCGTTATGAACCTCGGATCTGCTCATATTTGGCGGACATATAGGGTCGCAATAATGGATGAGATGACGAGGTGGATAGACCTGGAAGGCGCGGTCAACGCGCGTGACCTGGGCGGACTGCCCACTCGCGACGGCGGCCGCACCGTCCGCGGGCGGATCTTCCGCGCCGACAATCTGCAGGGCCTCACGCCCGCCGACGTGACGCTGCTGGTGAACGAGCTGAACCTGCGGCACGTCGTGGACCTCCGCTCGAACGCCGAGGTCTCACTGGAGGGCCCCGGGCCGCTCACCGATGTGCCTGAGGTGCGGCATCACCATCTGACGTTGTTCGCGGAGGGTGGCACGCACACCGACGTCGAGGCCGACACCATCGACGGCGACCGGGTGCTGCCCTGGGCCGAGCGCGGTCTGGACGAGGAACTGCGGGTGACCGGCTTCTATTTCGGCTACCTGCGCGACCGTCCGGACGCCGTGGTCGCGGCGCTGCGCGCGATGTCGCTGGACGACGGGGCGGCGCTGGTGCACTGCGCGGCCGGCAAGGACCGCACCGGGGTGCTGTCGGCGCTGGCCCTGGAGGTCGCCGGGGCGACCCGGGAGGCGATCGTCGAGGACTACGCGGCCACGGGGGAGCGGCTGGAGCTGATCCTCAAGCGGTTGCGGGGGAGTGAGACGTACCGGGGCGACCTGGACTCGCGGCCGGCCGACGACCACATGCCTCGGGCGCGGTACATCGAGCAGTTCCTCGGGGTGCTCGACGACCGGTTCGGCGGGCCGATGGGGTGGCTGACCCGGCACGGCTGGACCGAGGCCGACACGGCCGCGTTGCGCGCCCGCCTGCGCGACTGACCAGTGCCCGGTCGGCGGGGGCGTCAGGTCAGGTGGGCGACCATGCGCTGGCTGGCCGAGAGGTGGGCGGCCTCGATGACGGTCAGCGTGTCGATCACGCTCTCCGGGTCCACGGGTGGCGGCGCGCCCTCGCGCAGCGCCGCCACCACGCCGCGGTAGAAGTCCAGGTACGCCCCCGGCTCGGTCTGCACGGCACGGTGGGCGTCCTCCGTGCCGAGCAGGCCCCAGCTCCCCTCGTCATCCTCCCCGAACTCGGGTGAGCCGGGCGCCATCCCCGCCCGCAGCCGCTCCTCCTGCAGGTCCATCCCGTACTTCACGAACCCGGTCGACGACCCCAGCACCCGGAACCGGGGCCCGCGGAAGGCGGCCACCGAGCTCATCCACAAGTGGGAGCGAGCCCCGCCCGAGTGCGTCAGCGCGATGAACGTGTCGTCGTCGGAGGCCACCCCCGCACGCCGCACGTCGCTCTCGCAGTAGACCTCCCGGACCGGCCCGAGCAGCTGCAGGGCCTGGTCGACGAGGTGGCTGCCCAGGTCGTAGAGCAGCCCGCCGATCTCCGCCACGCCTCCGGTCTCCCGCCAGCCGCCCTTGGGCACCGGCCGCCACCGCTCGAACCTCGACTCGAACCGCAGCACCTCACCCAGCCGCCCCTCCTCGACCAGCTTCCGTACGGTGCGGAAGTCGCCGTCCCACCGCCGGTTCTGGAACACGGTCAGCATGAGCCCGCGCT
Organism: Nonomuraea sp. B19D2; assembly: GCF_040137845.1. NCBI lineage: Bacteria > Bacillati > Actinomycetota > Actinomycetes > Streptosporangiales > Streptosporangiaceae > Nonomuraea > Nonomuraea sp. B19D2. The sequence goes on from NZ_JBEFAK010000014.1 coordinate 11,334, forward strand.
CCTTGGCCAGCCGCACCAGCTCGCGGCCCTCCTCGGCGGTCCTGGCCAGGGGCTTGTCCACGACGACGGGCAGGCCGTGGGTGAGCGCGGAGACGGCCGTGGCCACATGCGTCCTGTTGGGGGAGGCGACCACGACGAGATCGCACCGGTCCCACAGCTCCTGCACGTCGGACACGGGGGCCGCGCCGTACTTCCCGGCCACCTCGGCCTGCCGGGAGGGGTTCCCGGTCACGACGGCGGCCAGGGACAGACCTGGGGTGGCGTGGATGAGAGGGGCGTGGAAGTACGCCCCGGCGGTGCCATAGCCGACCAGCCCGACTCGGAGTGCGCTCATTTCCTCAGGCTATCCAGCCCGCTCGGGGTTCAGTCCTCGTCGCGCTCGGCGAGGAAGCGCTCGAACTGGGCGGCGAGCTCGTCGCCCGTGGGCATCGGGGTGGTCTCGGCCATCAGGTTCTCGCGCTCGGAGCCCGCTGCGAACGCGTCGTACTGCTGCTCCAGCCCCTTGATCGCCGTGGACAGCTCCGTGGAGGCGGTGATCTGCTCCTCGATCTCCGTCGTCGTACGGCGGGCCGCGTCGCGCAGCGAGTCCATCGGGAACACCAGGCCCGTCCCCCTGGTCACCGCCTCCAGGCCGGTCACGGCGGCGGTCGGGTATTCGGCCTGCGACAGGTAGTGCGGCACGTGGATCGCGTACCCCAGCGCGTCGTGCCCCTGCGCCCCCAGCCGCAGCTCCAGCAGCGCCGCCACGCTCCCCGGCACCTGGACGCGCCCGAAGGCGCTCGTCTGGGAGTTGATCAGCTCGGGTCGGCTGGCGTGCATCGTGATGCCGAGCGGCCGCGTGTGCGGGACCGCCATGGGGATGCCGTGCAGCGTCACCAGCTTGCTCACGTGCAACCGCGCCACCAGATCCGACACAGCCTTGGTGAACAGCTCCCACTCCCGGTCGGGCTCGGGCCCGTTCATCACCAGGAACTCCGTCCCTGTGGAGTCCTTCGCGACGTAAACGGCCAACTCCGGGCTCTCGCACTCGACCCACCGGTCGGTGTCGAAGGTCATGATGGGCCGGCGGGACCGGTAGTCGAGCAGCCGGTCCACGTCGAACGTCGCCACGACCCGGTGCTCCAGCTCGGCCAGCACGTGGCCCAGCGCGAGACGTCCGGCGCTCCCCGCGTCGACAAAACCGTCGAAGTGGTACAGCAACACCGGATCTGGTAGCTCGGGCGCGTCGTCTGCGAGCTTGTAGAGATCCTTCGGGTCGAACACAGTTGGACAGCCTTTCCCTAGGTACTCATCTCCAGAACCTACGGCGGGGCGGAACGATTCCGCGTCGGAGGGGCGGGAACGATTCCGTGCACGGCACCCTATCGAGGCACAATGGGACGCATGGCCAGGGACCCGGAACTCGACGAGTCCGCGCCCAGGATGTTCGACCTGGCCAGGGCGGGCGACACCGAGACGCTGCGCGCGCATGTCGAGGCCGGGGTGCCGGTCAACCTGACCAACGGCAAAGGTGACACTTTGCTGATGCTGGCGGCTTATTACGGTCACGCCGAGACTGTACGCATGCTTGTCACATGCGGCGCCGATCCCCATCGGGTCAACGACCGCGGGCAGACGCCGCGCGCGGGCGCGGTCTTCAAGAAGGAATCCGCAGTGGTCAGAGCGTTGCTGGACGGGGGCGCCGACCCGGACGCGGGCACGCCGCCGGCTTTGGACACGGCGCGAATGTTCGCGAATGACCAGTTTATCCAATGGTTCACGGCATCGTGATTCATAATGTGAAATAAGCTTTTAAGGCGTAGAAGTTGTCGAGTGTGGCCTTACGAGCGGTCTGTAGTCATGCTGAGGATGTGGTTAATTCTGCGCATCCCTTCAGTAGGCGACCACTCCACATCCCTCCGCTGCCATGCCCGTTCCCCAATGAGATCAACGCCCATGCAGCGGAGGTCACTGCGGAGAGTCAGGCATGGGTGGCCGCCTCAAACATGCTCCCCGGCGCCGACTCCATCGAGCACTTCAGCCGCTCGGAACTCGGCCTCCTCCCCGCACGGACCAACCCCACCGTGCCGCGCGACAGTCTCCGGCTGATCACCGACTGGTACTTCTGGCTCTGGGCCTTCGACGACGGGTTCTGCGAGAGCGAGCTCATGGGGCATCGCGCCGCCGCGGTCGCCCGCGCGCTGCCGTCGCTTCTGGAGAGCCTCGACGGCAACAGGGAACCAGAGCCTGGCGACGCGTTCGGCCTCGCCCTCAAGCAGCTCTTGGACCGCATCTCCGCGATAGCCACCCCCGAACAGCTGGACCGGTGGCGGAGCGCGGTGAAGGAGTACCTGTTCGCCCAGATCTGGGAGGCGGCGAACCGCGAGGCCGACCTGATCCCGACCCCTGAGGACTATCTACTGATGCGCCGCACCACCGGCGCCACGTACACCTGCTTCGCGCTCATCGACATCGGCGGCGGCTACCGGATCGAGACCGGGGACTGGTACCACCCCGACGTGCGCACGCTCTCCGATCTGGCATGCGACCTCGTCGGCTGGGACAACGACCTGCTCTCGTACGCCAAGGAGCGCCGCACCGACAAGGCCCGGCACAACCTCGTGACCGTGTTGGCGACCCACAAGTCGCTCTCCCTGCAGGCCGCGCTGCTCGAGGTCGCCCGGATGCACGACGAGGCGATCGCCGCGTTCGTCGACCGGCGCGCGGCGGTGGAGAGGTGGGCTCCGCCGCCGGTGCTCAACTACGTACGCGGTCTCGAACACTGGGTCCGCGGCCACATCGAATTCTCATTCGGCAGCGCACGCTTCGTGCACGCCTGGCCAGACGACACCTGCTGGCCGGAGGCCGTCTGAGGTTCGAGATCAGCCATTGTCGAGGGCGTCCAGCTCGCCCAGCGCGAGCGAGGACGCCTCCTCGAGGTCAAACCGGGCGCCCTCTTCGAAGGCGCTCTTGTAGGCGAGCTCACCCATCCGCCGCACGCACTCTCTGATGCACGCGTTATGGTCGTCGGACAGGAACGGCGCGCCCAACTGCGGCAGGCCGGCCGATCTCCAATTCTGCTGCAACGCCCCCAGCAGCAGGGCGGCCAGCGGCAGCCGGTCCAGGGTCACGAAGATCCGTGCCGCGGACTCCAGCGCGAGCAAGGTGCCGAGGGTGTCGTGGAAGTGCAGCTTGATCCGCAACCCCTCCCTGACGCTCTGCAGTGCCTCTTCGGGCCGGTTGGTCGCGAGCTTGGTGCCCGCCAGCGCCCACTGCGCGTGCGAGCTCAGCCAGAGCTCGCCGCGCTCCCTGCACACCAGCAGGCAGTCCTGCAGCAGAGACTCGGCCTCGTAGAACTCCCCCTGCGCGGTCAGCACGACGGACAACTCGACGATGGCGGGCAGCAGGCCGGGGTTGAGCTCCTTGTTGTCGGTGTTGAACTCGATCGCCACGCCCAGCAGCGCGCTGGCCTTCTGCATGTCGCCCTGGAGCATGGCCGCGGTGCCCTGCATCTTGGAGGCCAGGATCACCGCCCGGGAGTCGCCCACCTGGACGGCCTCGGAGCTGCAGGCCTCCGCCGCCGCCTGGCCGCCGACGCTGTCGCCCTGGGAGTTGCGGATGTAGGCGAGCACCCAGAGAGCCTTGCACCGCTCCCTGCTCGGGCCGGGGTTGGCCTCCAGCGCCCGCTCCAGGTAGAGCCGCCCCTCGCGGGCGAACCCGCAGCAGACCCACATGAACCAGAGCGACGAAAGCAGCGTCAGCGCCAGCGGCTCCTTGCCTGGCGTCTTCAGTGCGTATTCGAGCGCGATCCGGACGTTGTGGTGCTCCTGGCGCATGCGGACGAACCAGTAGATCTGCCGTGGCCCTGACCAGGCGTCCTCACCGCGCTTGGCCAGGTTGAGGTAGTACTCCAGGTGCCGCTTGCGCATCTGCTCGGCCTGGCCGAGCTTGTCGAGCCACTCCTCGCCGTACTCGGCCAGGGTGTCGATCAGCTTGTAGCGCAGGCCGGCTTCGTTGTTCCTGATCAGCAGGATGGACTTCTCGACCAGGTTGCCGACGAGCTCGGTGATGCGCTCGGCGGACAGGCGCCCGTCGGAGCAGACGAACCGGGCCGCGTCCAGCTCGAAGTCGCCCGCGAACACCGACAGCCGCGCCCACAGCAGCCGCTCCGCGGGCTCGCACAGCTCGTGACTCCACCCGATGGCCGCGCGCAGCGTCTGGTGCCGGGGCAGGGCCGTCCGGCTCGCGCCCGCCAGCAGGCTGAACCGATCGGTCAGCAGCCCGAGGATCTGCTCCACGGACAGCGCGCGCAGCCGCACGGCGGCCAGCTCGATCGCGAGCGGGATGCCGTCGAGCCGCCGGCACAACTCGGCGACGGCGCCGATGTTCTCCTCGTCGAGCGTGAAGTCGGCCACGCTGGCCCCGGCCCGGGCAGCGAACAACTGGACGGCCTCGTTGGTGAAAATGTTCTCCACCGGATCGTCGCCGGGCACCTGGAGGGGCGGCACCGGCACCACGTGCTCGTACGGCAGGTTGAGCGACTGCCGGCTGGTGGCCAGCACCTTCAGATTGGGCGCCGCCTCCAGCAGCTCGTGCACCAGCTCGGCGCACCCGGTCACCAGGTGCTCGCAGGTGTCGATGATCAGCAGCATGTCGCGCTCGCCGACCCACTCCGCCAGCGACTCGGACTCCGCACGCGAGGACTGGTCGGCGATGCCGAGCGCGGAGGCGATGGTCTGCCTGACCATGCCCGCGTCCTGCAACCGCCCGAGATCGGCGAACCACACGCCGTCGGGATAGTGCGACCGCACCTGATGCGCCAGCCGCAACACCGTGCGCGACTTGCCGACACCCCCGATGCCCGTCACGGTCACCAGGCGAGACTCGCTGAGGTGCCGTTTGAGGGTGGCGAGGAGGCGCTTCCGGCCTATGAAGCTGGTCAGCTCCGCCGGTAGATTGCCTTCTCGCCGCCAGCCTGTCGGGGTGGCCATGGGCAGCCTCACGGGGGGTAGGCGACACCTGCCTTCGCATCGTACCGCCGCAGGTCCCGCCTGTCTTTGGACCTGTGAACACGCTAGGTGCAGGTTTGTACGCCTGGGTAGCATGTTGGGCGTGAAGGATTTTCTACCGGACCAGACGGCGGACGACACGGACGAGGGCTGGGGCGACTGGCGCGAGAGCGACCCCGACGCCTTCTACCTCGACAACAAGCCCCCGCACTGGGCCTGAGTAAGGGCCGGGTCAGGGTGTCCAGGCCGGATCCCGGCCGATGACGCCGAGCAGGCGGTCGAACTGCGGGGCGCCGTCCGGCACCGCCACCGGCGGCCCGAAGGCGCCGCGCTGCCTGCCCATCTCCACCATCTGCTCAGTGAAATGCCACGCCCGCGAGAGGGACTCAGGGTCCGGTTCGTACTTCTGGCCGGTGGCTCTGGCCAGGTCCCAGCCGTGCACGACCATGTCGACGAGGTACATGTGGGCCAGCGCGGTCATCGGCAGGCCCATGGCGGGGCTGGTCCCCTCCCATGCCTCGGGCCGTGACCAGGCGGCCAGCATGCGCTCCGCCCGCTCGGGGAAGTCGCCCGCGTAAGGTCCCTGCTCAAGCCGTGGCCCCCCGCGACCCAGCGACTCGAACATCTCCGCCACCCACTCGAGGTGGTTGATCAGGTCCTTGACGTCGAACTTGGCGCACGGCGTCGAGAACCCGAACTGCTCCTGCCGCACCGCGCGCACCAGTCCCGCGGTCCGTTCGGTGGCACGTGTCATCAGCGGCATCATGTCTTCCATGGCAGCCATCGTGCCCCGCCTGCCCGAGGGGCGGCTTGTAGAAACGCGACAGCGCGGCTGGGTCAACCCGTACGCGGGGCTCAAGGCCTTCGATTTCCTCCGGCAGGCCCCGTCGCCCGAGCTCTCGCCGTTTGTGGATCACTTCTGGGTCGTCACGTGGACCGACCTCGCCGAGCCGTACGAACAGCGCATCGTCTCGCACCCCACCGTGAACATGACGATCGTCCAGGACTTTCACCAGATCGCTGGAGTGATCAAGGGCGGGTTCTCCTACACGATGCGGGGCAGCGGCCGCGCGCTCGGCACGCGCTTCAGCCCCGGCGGCTTCCGGCCGTTCCTCGGCGGTCCGGTGTCCCAGCTGACCGGCCGCTTCGTGGAGATCGGCGAGATGTTCGGCGCGGCGGGCGCGACCCTGGTCGAGCAGGTCCTGACCGAGCCCGACGCCCGGGCCGCCATCGCGCTCGTCGACAGGTTCCTGGCGGGTCTGGGGCCGGATCGGGACCCGCTGGCGGAAGAGGCCGCGGCACTGGTGGCGCTGGCGGAGAGCGACGTGTCCGTGACCAGGGTCGACGAGCTGGCCGCCAGATCGGGGCGGTCGATGCGCTCGCTGCAGCGGCTGTTCCGGGACTACGTCGGCATCGGCCCCAAGTGGGTGATCCGCCGCTTCCGGCTGCACGAGGCCGCCGAGCGGGTCTACCAGGGCCTCGGCCTCGCCACGCTGGCCGCCGAGCTCGGCTACACCGACCAGGCTCACTTGACCCGCGACTTCACCGCGGCCGTCGGCATGCCGCCCGCGGCCTACGCCCGGCTCGGAGGCCAGGGCTGATCCCGACGTTCAGATGAGACGCTCTCCGAAGCGCAAGCCAGATCGGCGGCTAGACTCGGACGATCGTGATACAACCGCACGAATATGAGCTCCGCACCGCCACCCCCGCCGACTACGACCCCATCGCCGCCGTCGTGGACGAATGGTGGGGCCGTCCGGTCCTGCCCTCCCTGCCCAGGCTCTTCCTCGACCACTTCCACCAGACCAGCCTGATCGCGGAAGGCCCAGCGGGCATGGCGGGCTTCCTGATCGGCTTCCTCTCCCCGTCCGTGCCCGACGAGGCGTACATCCACTTCGTCGGCGTCTCGCCCGAGGCCAGGAACGGCGGCCTGGCCCGCACCATGTACGAGCGCTTCTTCGAGCTGGCCCGCCGGCACGACCGGCGCGTCGTGAAAGCCATCACCGCACCCGTCAACCGGACGTCCATCGCGTTCCATCGCAGCATGGGGTTCGAGGCCGGCGAGCCCGTCCCCGGTTACAACGGCCCGAGAACGAGCCTGGTGACCTTCGCTCGTCACTTTGCGTGACGTATAGCGCACGAGCAGTATGCGTTCCCGGAAAATCGGGAATGGCACACAACGATCAGGTGCGCAGGGAGGACCGGTGGCCGAACGTCACAACCGGATGGGGCTGGCCGGCGAGCTGATTGCTGAGTTCGCCGGGACGATGGTGCTCATCCTGTTCGGCGTCGGCGTGGTCGCGCAGGTGGTCGCCGCCAAGCTCGGTGACCACGACAGCATCGCGTGGGCGTGGGGGATCGGGGTGGCGCTCGGCGTCTACGTGGCGGGCCGGACCACGGGCGCGCACCTCAACCCGGCCGTCACGCTCGGGTTCGCGATCTTCCGCGGGTTCGGGTGGCGCAAGGTCGCCCCGTACGCGCTCGCGCAGACGGCGGGGGCGTTCATCGCCGCGCTCATCGTGCGGTGGAACTACACCGAGGTCCTGAGCATGGCCGACCCCGGGCACACGATCAAGACCCAGGGCGTCTTCTCGACCCTGCCCGGCAACGGCAGCCTGCCGGTGAGCCAGCTGGGCGCGCTGCGCGACCAGATCGTCGGCACCGCGATCCTGCTGTTCGTCATCTTCGCCGTGTCCGACACCGCCAACATGGCCCCCAGCGCCAACCTGGGGCCCGTTGTCATCGGGCTGCTCATCGTCGGGATCGGCATGGCCTTCGGCGCCGACGCGGGCTACGCGATCAACCCGGCCCGCGACTTCGGGCCGCGCCTGGCGAGCTTCATCACCGGGTACGGCGGCGCGTGGCGAGATCAGTACGGCGGCCTGTACTTCTGGGTGCCGATCGTGGGCCCGCTGATCGGCGGGGTCATCGGGGCCGGTTGCTACCAGCTGCTCATCGCCCGGTTCCTCCCGCCGAGCGAGGAGCTTGGCGTCGTCACCCCGATGGACGAGTGAGAGGGAGAACACCATGCCCGAGTTCGTGGGGGCCGTCGACCAGGGCACCACCAGCACCCGCTTCATGATCTTCGATCACGACGGCGGCGAGGTCGCCAAGTTCCAGCTCGAGCACCAGCAGATAATGCCGGAGGCCGGCTGGGTGGAGCACAACCCGATCGAGATCTGGACCCGTACCACCGCCGTGATCCAGACCGCGCTCCACCGCGCCGGGCTGCACGCCAAGGACCTCACCGCGCTGGGCCTCACGAACCAGCGTGAGACCACCGTCGTCTGGAACCGGCGCACCGGCCGCCCGTACTACAACGCGATCGTGTGGCAGGACACCCGCACCGACCGGATCGCCGCCGCGCTGGATCGGGACGGCCGGGGGGACGTCATCCGCGACAGGACGGGGCTGCGGCCCGAGGCGTACTTCTCCGGCGGCAAGATCCAGTGGATCCTGGAGAACGTGGACGGCGTCCGCGAGGCGGCGGAGCGCGGCGAGGCCGTCTTCGGCAACACCGACACGTGGACCCTGTGGCACCTCACCGGCGGCGTCAACGGCGGCGTGCACATCACGGACGTGACCAACGCCAGCCGCACGATGCTCATGGACCTGGAGACCCTGGACTGGGACGACGAGCTGCTGTCGTTCTTCGGGATCCCGCGGCCGATGTTGCCCGAGATCCGGCCGTCGTCCGACCCCGCCGCGTACGGGACCACGATCCCGTACGGGCCGGTCGGCGGCGAGGTGCCGATCAACGCGATCCTCGGCGACCAGCAGGCGGCCACCGTCGGCCAGGTCTGCTTCTCGCCCGGCGAGGCCAAGAACACCTACGGCACCGGCAACTTCCTGCTGCTCAACACCGGCACCACCCGCGTGCGCTCACAGAGCGGCCTGCTGACCACGGTGGCCTACAAGTTCGGCGACCAGCCCGCCGTGTTCGCGCTCGAAGGGTCGATCGCGGTGACCGGCTCGGCGGTGCAGTGGCTGCGCGACCAGCTCCACCTGATCACCTCCGCGGCCCAGATCGAGACCCTCGCCCGGCAGGTGGAGGACTCCGGCGGGATGTATTTCGTGCCGGCGTTCTCCGGCCTGTTCGCCCCGTACTGGCGCGCCGACGCCCGCGGCGCCATCGTCGGTCTGTCGCGCTACAACAACGACGCCCACCTCGCCAGGGCCACCCTGGAGGCCATCTGCTTCCAGAGCCGCGACGTCGTGGAGGCGATGCAGCGGGACTCGGGGGTCGTCCTGGACGTGCTCAAGGTGGACGGCGGGGTCACCGCGAGCGACCTGTGCATGCAGCTCCAGTCCGACATCCTCGGCGTGCCGGTCAGCCGCCCGGTCGTCGCCGAGACCACCGCGCTCGGGGCCGCGTACGCCGCCGGGCTCGCCGCCGGTTACTGGAGGGACATCTCGGAGCTGCGGGCGCACTGGGCGGAGGACCGCCGGTGGGAGCCCTTGTGGGACGAGGAGCGGCGGCAGCAGGCGTACGCGGGCTGGAAGAAGGCCGTGACCAGGGCGTTCGACTGGGCCTAGCTCACCACGTCCTTGCGCCGGAACCGCCGGAACGCGACCGCGATGAGGATGGCCGCGTACGTGATCGACACCGAGGCCCCCTTGGCCATGCCGCTCCAGTCCAGCTCCGGCGCCAGGGCGTCGAGCCAGGCGTTGTTCCAGAACGTGGGCAGGAACTCGCGCAGCCCCCCGAGCGCCTCCACGGCCTGCAGGATGTTGGAGACGATCCAGAGGCCCACCGCGCCGCCCACCGCGCCCAGCGGGGAGTCGGTCATGGTGGAGACGAGGAAGGCGAGTGCGGCCACCACGAGCTGGCTGACCAGGGCGTACCCGATGACGATGCCGAAGCGGGGCAGCACGTCCAGCGCCGGGATCGTCTCGCCCGTGCCGGGGACCTGGATGTCGTTCCAGCCGAAGGCCAGCGTGCCCGCGAGCAGCGCCATCAGCGGCAGGCAGATCACGGCGGCGGCCGAGTAGCCCAGCGCCACGATCAGCTTCTGCCGCAGCAACCGGTCGCGGGGGACCGGCGCGGCCAGCAGGTAGCGCAGTGACGACCAGTTGGCCTCGCTGGCCACGGTGTCGCCGCAGAACAGCGCCACCGCCACCACCAGCAGGAAACTGGCCGACACCGACAGGGCGAACGCGGCGAAGTTCAGGCCGCTCTGGGTCGCCAGGTCGGAGATGCGCAGCGACGACTGCCCCTGCCCGCTGGACTGCGGCCCGAACTGGAACGCGATCACCAGGATCCACGGCAGCGCCAGCAGCAGCCCGAACATGACCATCGTCCGCCGCCGCTTGAACTGCCTGACGATCTCCACGCGCAGCGGCAGCGTGCGGTGGGCCGCATAGCCCGTGGCTGCGGTCATGACTTGTCTCCGATGAGGTCGAGGAACACGTCTTCCAGGCGCGGCCCGTGCCCGTTCCCGGTGACGGCGGCCGATGTGAGCAGCCTCGACACCGGGCCGGTGGAGACCAGCCGGCCCCGGTGCATGACCACGACGTGGCTGCAGGTCTGCTCCACCTCGGCCAGCATGTGGCTGGAGACGATCACGGTACGTCCGTCGCGCGCGTAGCGTTTGAGCACCTCGCGCATCTCCCGGATCTGGGGCGGGTCGAGTCCGTTCGTGGGCTCGTCGAGCACCAGCAGGTCCGGCAGGCCGAGCATGGCCTGCGCGATGGCGAGCCGCTGGCGCATGCCCTGGGAGTACGTGCGCACCGCCCGCTCCAGGGCCTTGCCCAGACCGGCGATCTCCAGCGCCTCGTCGAAGTGCGCGTCGGCGGCCGGTCGTCCGGTGGCGGCCCAGTACAGCTCCAGGTTGTCGCGCCCGGACAGGTGCGGCAGGAAGCCCGGCCCCTCGACGAACGACCCCAGCCTGGACAGCACGGGCGCCCCGGGCGTGACCAGGTCACCGAAGATCCGGATCTCGCCGCCGTCCGGCTGGATGAGGCCCATCATCATGCGCATCGTGGTCGTCTTGCCCGCGCCGTTCGGCCCGAGCAGGCCCAGGACCTGGCCCTGCTCGACCCGGAACGACAGCCCGTCGACGGCCAGCTCCCCGTTCCGGTACGCCTTGGTCAGCCCGGTGATCTCCAGCGGGACGTCCTTGCCGCCGGCCTGGCTCGGCAGCGGCTGCCCGTCCACGACGGCGACGGCCGCGTCGGCATGCGACTCCCCGTTGAGAGCGGGGCTGGGGGCGTCGTGCGCGGCCGGGGCGCGGGACGGGGTCCGGCGGCCCGTGGCCAGCAGGACGGCGGCGACGATCACGGCGGCCAGCGGCATGGCCCACACCCACCACACCACCCCGGTCGGGGGAGCCGCGAGCGTGCGCACCGTCGGGACGCTGAGCGCGGGGGAGGCCAGCGAGACCTGGTACGTGGCCGGCGCGGCAGGAGTCGCGAACCCCATGTCCGTCGTGGTCACGACCAGGCGGAGCCGGTGGCCCACGGCGAAGCGGTGATCGACGGCGGGCAGGGTGACCGTGGCTTCCGCACTGCCCGCGCCGTCGGGGATGGTCACCCTGATCGGCGCCACCAGCCCGGCGGGCAGGACCGGCAGCTGGGTGCTGTCGGCCACGTCGTACAGCTTGGCGAACAGCGTCGCCTCGCCCTTGCCCGACACCCTGATCTTGACCGTGGAGCTGCCGGTGAGCTGGAGCGGCGCGGTGAGCGTCCGCGACTCGAACGCGGCGCTCTGGCCCGGCATGTCGATCGACACGCCGGTGTTGCCCTGCCCGCCGCCGCTCAGCAGCCCGCCGATGCCGGGCACCGTCGAGATCGACGCGGGCGCGCCGCCCGGCGGGTTGACGATGTTCTGCTCGGGGCCGTTCAGCTGCACTGTGGTGGTGTCGGTGCCCGCCAGGCCGGGGTAGGAGCCGGCCTCCGGGTGCAGGCGGATGCGCTGGCGGGTGCCGGGGTCGCGGCCGCCGTCACGAGTGACCGTGAACGCGCTCACCGCCGGCGCCGATTCGTCGCCCTTCAGGTAGCGGGCGAACCAGGCCGAGTACTGCTCGGACACCCAGTCCGCCTCGCCGTTGCCGCCGTCGTGCCCGCCGTCGAACCAGGCCAGGCTCACCGGGGTGCCCGCCGCGGCGATCGCCTTGGCGGTGGCGTCGGCGTGGCTCAAGGGGAACAGCGAGTCGCGCTGGCCCTGGATGAGCAGGGTCGGCGCCTTGATCTGGCCGGCCACGGTGATCGGGCTCGACTTGCGCAGGAGGGCGACGGCCTCGGGCGTGGCCCTGCCGTCCTTGGCGACCTGCTGGTAGATGTCGCAGATGGCGGGCAGGAACCTGCCGCAGCGCGCCTGCTCGGCGGTCAACGGCCCGGCGGCCGCCTGCCGCCGGCCCTGCAGCGCGAAGGAGTCCAGAGAGACGCCCTGGCCGAAGAAGATGCCTGCCCACATGCGCTTGAAGACGCCGCTCTCGGCGGTCGTGGCGCCGGTGGGGGTGGCCGCGTTGGGGAAGAGCGCGTCGGCCAGGTCGGACCAGGTGATCTGGGGCACGATCGCGTCGACCCGGTGGTCGAGGGCCGCCGTCATCAGCGCGATGGCGCCGCCGTACGAGCCGCCCGCGATGCCGACGCGCGGGTCACCCGAGGCGTCGAGCTGGACCTCCGGCCGCTTGGCCAGCCAGTCGATCAGCTGCTTGACGTCCTTGACCTCGTAGTCGGGCGAGTTGAGCGCGATCTCGCCGGTCGAGCGGCCGAAGCCGCGCGCCGACCAGGTCAGCACGGCGTAGCCCTGCTGGGCGATGCGGATCGCCTGCTCCCGCACGCTCTCCTTGCTGCCGCCGAAACCGTGGGCGATCAGCACGGCTGGGGCCTTCCCGCCATCCGGCGGCGGGAAGAAGGTCGTATCGATCTCGACCCGTTGATCGCCGGCGGGTCCGTCGACGACGGTTATTGTCTGGTCCTGGCCCCGCACCTCAGGAGCCGACGGCCACACCAGCCACGTCGTCACCCCGATGAGGACGAGTGCCGCCACCAGCGCGGCCACACGCTTCATGGCGGTGAGCCTACTTTCCGCACCTGAGAGAACCCTGAGATCCGCGATCCGGCGGAAAACCAGCGGCGGTGAGATCGGGGACCCGCCTACGCTCCTGCCATGGACTACCTGGACGTCAACAGAGCCAATTGGAACGCGCGAGTCCCGATCCACGTCGCCAGTGACTTCTACGACGTCGAAGGCTTCAAGGCGGGCCGGATCGCCATCAGGCCGTTCGAGCGGGACGAGGTCGGCGACGTGTCCGGCCGCAGCCTGGTGCACCTGCAGTGCCACTTCGGCCTGGACACCCTCTCCTGGGCCAGGCTCGGCGCCGAGGTGACCGGCCTCGACTTCTCGGACGCCGCCATCGAGCAGGCCAGGGGCATCGCCGCCGACTGCGGCATCCCCGCCGAGTTCGTCGCCGCGGACGTGTACGACGCGGCCGAGGCGCTCGGCGGGGCCACGTTCGACATCGTCTACACCGGCATCGGCGCGCTGGTGTGGCTGCCTGACCTCACCCGTTGGGCCGAAACCGCCGCCCGTCTTCTCAAGCCGGGCGGATTTCTCTATGTCGCAGAGTTTCACCCGTTCGCCGACGTCATGGACGACGAGACGGGCACCACCGTCACCCACGACTACTTCGCGAAAGGGCCCCACGTCTGGGAGTTCCCGTACACCTACACCGGCAACGAGGTCCTCGAGCACCAGACCTCCGTGCAGTTCCAGCACGGTCTGGGCGAGGTGGTCAGCGCGGTGGCGGCGGCCGGACTGCGGGTGGAGTTCGTGCATGAGCACGACCACACCCTCTTCCGGCGCTTCGCCACCCTTGCCGCGGGCGAAGGGGGCTACCGGCTCCCCGAGGGCGCCCCGAAGATCCCACTCATGTACTCCCTGCGAGCGTCGGCGTAGACCGGATCTCCGATGACATAGCCCGGCTTTGCCCCAGCAACGGCACAACGCGCGGAACCGTAAGATTCACTCCCGTGAAGTCTCCAGCATCGTTCAAGAAGGCCGCCGCCTGGGCGCTGCCGTACTGGACCAGGGGTCAGGCGGGGCGCGAGACGCCGCAGGACCTGTTCAGGGTGCTCTATTTCGGTTGGCTGGTGGCGCTCACGCTCAAGCTGCTCGGCTCGGCGTGGGACGTTTCGTGGCACTTCAAGTGGCTGCGTGACGACCTAGCCCCGCCCCACCTGCTCAACTCCGCCGGCACGGCCATCGTCGTCGCGCTGACCGTGATCCACGGCTACACGGGGTACGGCGTGGACAAGGCGGCGCTCCGGCTGATCCAGTGGGGCACCGGGATCTTCCTCGTCGCCGTGCCGCTGGACCTGATCAACCACCGCGTCAACGGGCTCGACATCACGTCGTGGAGCCCGTCGCACATCCTGCTCTACCTCGGAACGTTCTTCATGATCGCGGGCGTGATCCGTGGCTGGTTCATGGGCGCGCCGTCGGGCAGGGAGCGGACCGTGGTGCTCGGCGCGTTCTTCGCGTTCTTCCTGGAGAACGTGCACTTCCCCGAGCAGCACCAGGAGTACGGCATCCTGTCGATCGGGGCCTGGGACAACCACGCGACCTACGCCGAGCCGATCCTGCTCCAGTTCGCGGCCGACCAGATGGGGCGGCCGGTGGACCGGACGATGATGACGGGGTTCGCGCTGCCGGTGCCCGACTACCTCTACCCCGTCTACGCGGTGGTCGCCGGGCTGTCGGTCCTGGTGGTGGCCAGGCTGATGATCGGCAGGTTCGGGGGCGCGAGCCTGGTGGCGGCCGCCTACGTGGGGTTCCGCACGCTGATCTGGCCGCTGTTGACGTTCACCGGCTTCCCGCCGTCGGCGGTGCCGTTCTTCCTGGTCGTCGCGGGGCTCCTGGTGGACCTCGTGTTCCTGGTGCGGATGCCTGTCGTACGAGCCGTGCTGGGGTCGGTGGGCGCGACGGCCGCCGCCTACGGCGCGCTGGTGGCGCAGAGCACGATCATGGGCGGCGTGTACGGCGCGCTCAAGGGCCAGGAGGGGCTGCTGGGCGCGCCCCCGCCGGCCACGTCGTCGGCCCTTTGGGCGGGACTCGGCCTGCTGGTGGTCTGGCTGGCCGTGGAGTGGGTCGCGGAGAAGCGCAGACCTCAGGCGATGGAGGCCCGGGTGATCGCGACCGCCACACCGTAGGCCAGCCCCATCACCCCCACCTCGGCCGCCGCCCATCCCACCAGGGCGGTGGCCTGCCCCCGGCGCACGGCCGGCATCAGGCGGAAGCGGATGTGCGCGGCCAGCGGCACCAACAACACCACCAGCACCGTCTTGACCAGCACCAGCACGCCGTAGTGGCTGGTCAGGATCGCGTCGGGAAGCGTCACGCCGGGCGTGAGCGCCATCGTGCCGAGCCCGTTGATCAGCCCGGACAGGCCCACCATGAACAGGCACACGGTGGCGATCCTGGAGAACCTCGGCAGCACCACGGCCAGCAGGTCCCTGTGCGGCGCCACGAACACGGCCGTCGCCGCCAGCCCGCCCGCCCACGCCGCCGCGCCCATGACGTGGATCTCCATCGAGATCATGATGGGGTCGTGCCAGATCGAGTTCACGGCGTGCCCGGTGACGGGGATGGGCAGCAGTCCGAACAGCCCCACGATCACCCGCAGCTCGGCGGGCACCTTCTCGCCGAACCGCACCGCCATCAGCCCGATGCCGGCCGCCGCCAGCGCGCACGCCGCGCTGAACAGCAGGCCCTGACCGGTGCCCACGTCCTCGACGTACGCGGCGATCATCCCGAACGTCGGCACGCTGCCGGGGTTCAGCTCGGCCGTCTGGAGCACGATGGTGAGCAGCGCGCAGATCGCCCACGCCCAGGCGGCGATCACCGCCAGCGGCCGCACCCTGAGCATGACGGGCTCGGTACGCTCCGGGTTGTCGAACCCGAGCAGCTTGGACACCAGGCTCAGCCCGACCACGGCGACAGCGGACACGTCGAGCAGCACACGGACGATGGGCAGCCCGACGGACACCAGCGGGCCCGGCATGGGGATGCCGGGGACTGCCTGCTGCGCGGCGAACGAGCTCGCCGCCACGGCGGAGACGACGGCGCACACGCCGAACGCTCCGGCCACCAGCCGCCCGCCGATCCGCTGCCGGGGGATGGGAGCCGCGGTGACACTCACCTCCGCACCCCTTCGGCCGTGCCCTCCGCCGCATCCGGCTGAGAGCCTTCTGGGCCGGCGGCGGGCCGGGTGGCCGGGCGCGAGCGGCGCAGGGCCACGCCCGTGCCCGCTGCCAGCACCAGCAGCGCGCCCACGATCCACACCACCGCCATGCCCGCCCCGCCGTTGGCGGCCGCCTCGGCGGCCTGTGCGCCGGCGACCTGGGCCGCCTGCCCGGTGGCGGCGCCGGCCGGGGCGCCGGCGGCGCCGGGGGACAGGGTGAAGGTGATCCTGCCGGTGACCGGGTGGCCGTCGGCCGACAGGATCCGGTAGCCCACGACGTACGAGCCCCCGGCCGGCAGCGGCTTGACCCGCACCGTGACCCGCTCGGCCGCCACCACGGCGGATCCGTCCGCCCAGGAGGACCCGTCCGCGCCCGTCACGCCCACCTGGGCGTAGCCCTGGCGCACCACCTGGTCGAACACCAGCGTCACCTGAGAGGGCGTGGCCGACAACGTGGCCCCGTCCTTGGGATCGCTGCTGACCAGCACGTTGTGCGCCTGAGCCGCGGGCTGCGCCACGCCGGCGGCGGCGAAGGCGAGCAGCAGGACCGTGAGTAGCCGCCTCAAGGATCAGAACCTTCCAACGAAGACAACGAACCCGTATATGGTCCCATTCATGACGGACCTGTTCGGCGGCGCGGCACCCTACTACGCGAAGTACCGCACTCGCGAGGTCCTCGCGGTCGATCCGCACGACGAGCTGCTGCCGCCCGGCGGCGTCGTGGCGATCGTCGGCCCGACCCGCAACCCCCAGGAGGAGCCCTGGCCACCTCGCCGTTCAGCGACATGGACTCCACCATGTACGAGCACCGCGTGGCGTACGACCTGGACGCCGTGATCGGCCTGCAGCTCTCCTTCTCCTACACCGCCCCCGCCCGCCTCGGCGACCGGATGGAGCCGTTCAAGGAGGCGGCCAGGAAGGCGCTGCTCGCAGCCAACCCCGCGGGCAGGTGGGAGCAGGCGGTGGTCACCGAGGTGCTGCTCGCCCGGCGGCCACGCGACTGACCCGCGCGGGCTGAATGCCCATGGCCCGCCAGATCCGCCGGGTGAACGCGTTGATCAGCCCGATCTCCTCGCACAGCTCCCGCGTCTTGGCCACCGAGTCCCGGATCTCCCGCTTGGCGGCGGGATTACGCAGGTAGACCTCCGAGACAACGTGGACCGGGATCCGGAAACGCCTGATCATCGGCCCGGGAGGGGCCAGCATGATCCGCGCCATCACCCCCAGGATGACCGGCGCGATCACGCCCAGCAGGAGCCGCCGGTACGCGGGCATCCGAGGCACCCGGTTACGCAGGTAATGGCGGGCGAAGGAGATGTGCCTGGCCTCCTCCGCGATGTGGATCCGCATGATCGTCTCTTCCAGCGGATGGTGCGCCCGCCCGTCCTTCAGCACCTTGCGCTGCACGTGATCGATCGGATCCTCGCCGCCCAGCACGAACACGAAGAACAGCTCGGTCGAGACCAGCGGTATCCACGGCGCCACCTGCGCGATCACGGACAGCGGCCCCGGCATCCCGCGGATCGGCATGCGGGTACGGTTCACGAACTCCTGGAACATCATCCCGTGATGTCCCTCTTCGATGGTCTCGTGGTAGACGTACCGGAACTCCGGTGACCCGTTCGGCAACCGGTAGGCGTAGTTGAGCAGCCCGCGCTTGAGCAGGTTCTCGAACTGCAGCCCGATCTTCATGGCCGTGGCCACCCGCCACAGCCCGATCGCCGCGCGCACCTCGGGCGGGCGGCTGCGGTACCACGGGTGGCCGCCCAGCTTGTCGACCTCGGGCAGCTCCCAGCGCGGGTCGGCCGGGTCCACGAGGAACTCGGGGTCGTCCCACGGGATGTCCCGGTACGGCTCCCAGTGCTTGTCGACCGACGCCTTCGAGAGGCGTTCGATGACCGCGTGGTAGGCGCCCCTGCCGGCGACCTGCTGGTCGCGTTCGCGGGCGACGGTAGAGCGCGGTGCCGATGCCATCGCATGCTCCTCTCCTCGCCCCCTAATTGTACGGAGCATCCAATAGCGCCGGAAGGGGAGATTCACAGCTTTTCGGCGGATATCCCGAGCTCGGCCGCGGCGGCCGTCCGGATCAGCACGTTCACCCGGCGCCTGGACAGCACCTTGGCGTGCACGTGCGTCTGGATCGCGAGCCCGTCCACGAGCGCGATGATCCGCCACGTGGCGTCGTCGGGGTCGTCGCACTTGAACTCGCCGCACGCCACCCCGGCCTCGATGATCCCGCGTAACAGCACGCGGCCCTGGTAGTCGATGCGCCGCGAGATCTCCTCGAGTTCCGGGTTGCGCATCGCCTCGGACCATGCGTCGATCCACAACCGCCATCCCTCGGTGGGGATCGCCGGCGAGCAGAGCCTGAGCAGCGTGCGCAGCCGGTCGAGCGGCGTGCCCGCGGACTGCTCGACGTCGGCGAGCGCGTTGAGGTGCTGGCGGGCGGCGTAGGTGAAGGCCTGGGCGAACAGGCGTTCCTTCGTCTCGAAGTGGTAGAACAGCAGCGCCTGGCTGACGCCGGCAGCTCTGGCGATGTCAATTGTCCGGGTATGCCCGAATCCCTGCTCCGCGATGACCTCGCAGGCTGTCTTGAGTAAATCCTCGCGCCTTAATCGGCTGAACCCTGATGACACAGCGCGTAGCTCACCTCCGGTACCTCGAGCAAAGTCGAAAGCCTGTCATACCCAACATCAGTCCTGTCGTATCGGTATCCGCAGAACGAAGCGGGCTCCGACGTCCGAATCCTCGATCTTGAGAGTGCCGTGGTGGAGCTGCGCGATCTCGCGGGCGATGGACAGGCCCAGCCCGGTGCCGCCGGCGTCGCGGCTGCGTGAGGCGTCCAGCCTGGTGAAGCGCCTGAAGACGACCTCGCGCTGCTCGGGTGCGATGCCCGCCCCGTCGTCGAGCACCTCCAGCACGGCCTTGCCGTTCCGCCGCACGGTCACGAGGATCGTGCTGTCGGCGTGCCGCTCGGCGTTGTCCAGCAGGTTCGTCAGCAGGCGGGCGAGTCTGAGCCGGTCGCCCGTGACCACCACGCCTGGCTGCAGGCTGGTGATGACCTTCTTCGAGCGCGGCCTGGTGGTCTCGGCGGAGACCAGTTCGGCCAGGTCGACGGGTTCGAACGCCCCGGGGGCGCCCGCGTCGAGCTTGGCCAGCGTCAGCAGGTCGCTGACGATGTTCTGCAGCCGATTGAGGCTGACCATCAGCTTGCGGCCCGTCTCGCACCAATCGGTCTCCTGGGGAGCGAGCATGGCCGCCTCGACCTCGGCCCGCATGGCCGTGATCGGGCTGCGCAGGTCGTGGGAGGCATCGGAGGCGAACCTGCGCTGCTGCTCCATCGCGGACTCCAGCCGCGCCAGCGTCCGGTTGGCGGCCTCCGCGAGCGCCTTGATCTCGTCGGCGTTCTCCGGGACCGGAACGCGCATGGCCTCCTCGCCGTAGGCGATCTCGCTCAGCCGCTCAGTGATCTCGTTCACCGGCGCCAGCGTCTTGGCCACCACCCTGGACACGCCGAACCAGCTGATCGCGACCAGCACCACGGACATGCCGGCCATGAAACCGATCGCCGCCGGGTGGATGTACCAGGGCACCGAAGGGTCGAAGGCGTAGACGAGCCAGTCGCCGTCCGCCCGGTGGACGCGGGAGACGACCATGATCTGGCACTCGCCGCGGAACTGCGGCAGGCCGCACACCTCTCCGACCCGGTCGCTCCTGATCGGGTCCGGCATCACTCTGGACAGGCGCGGCGAGCCCGCCAGGTTGGGTGTCGACGACACGACCCGGCCAGACGGGTCGACGATCTGGATGCCGTTCAGGGGGCCGTCGATGGCGGGGGTCAGCTCGTTCTGCTTGATCAGGTGGATCGGGCGCCGGGAGTCGCTGATCATGTCTCGCGTGCGGAGGTCGACCGCCGCGTGGTACCCCGTCCACATCAGGACGGTGCCGGCCGTCAGGCACAGCAGGGCCATCGCGACGCTGGCCCACAGAGCCAGCCGCGCGCGAATGGATCTACCCAGCCGTGCGATCACCCTCCATCCCCCCGTAATCAGGTGATCACCGTACGTCCCTCCACCTCCAATTATGGGAGATCCGATGACAAATCACGTTAAGGACCCCCTGGAACGGTTCTCTATGCGCCATCCGGCGGCCTGGCTAGAGTAAGTGGGCACTGATGTCAAGGAGTCGATGTGAACCTTGCTGACTACCGGCGCGCCGCCAGGGCCTGGTTGCAGGAGAACGCTCCAACGGACGACGCCCCGGATGCGGACGCGATCGCCAGGGCCAAGCAGTTCATGGCCAAGCTCCACGACGCCGGCTACTCCGGCATCACCTGGCCCAGGCAGTGGGGCGGGCAGGGGCTGACGCAGGCGGAGGAGCGCGCGTTCGCCGCCGAGGCCCGCGGCTACACGCTCCCCACGTACGTCTTCTCGATCGGCCTCGGCATGACCGGGCCGACGCTGGTCGACCGGGGCACCGACGCGCAGCGCGAGCGGTTCCTCAGGCCGCTGCTGCGCGGCGAGGAGATCTGGTGCCAGCTGTTCTCCGAGCCGGGCGCGGGCAGTGACGTGGCCGGCCTGCAGACGAAGGCCGAGCGCGACGGCGACCACTGGATCGTCAACGGGCAGAAGGTGTGGACCTCGGTCGCCCACCACGCCGACTGGGGCCTGCTGCTGGCCCGCACGGACGTGGAGGCGCCCAAGCACAAGGGGCTGACCATGTTCGTGGTGGACATGCGCCACCCGGGGGTGACGGTCAGGCCGCTGAAGGACATGACCGGCAGGTCCAGCTTCAACGAGATCTTCTTCGACAATGTCCCCATCCCCGACGAGCACCGCGTCGGCGAGGTCAACGACGGCTGGAGCGTGGCCGTCACGACGCTGCTGCACGAGCGGCTGTCGATCTCGGCGGGCGTCGGCATGGGCGGGCTGAAGGACGACCCGACCTCGCTCGAGGCGCTGCGCCGGGTGGTCGACACCGAAGACCCGCTGGTCCGCGACGACCTCGTGGAGCTGCACATCCGCAGCCGCGCCCTGGCGCTGTTCAACCAGCGGCTGGCCCAGGAGACCGAGGCGGGGATCTTCCCCGGCGCCCGGGGCAGCGCCGCCAAGCTGCTGCTGGCCGAGCTGACCATGTTCCGGGCCGACCTGGCCACGCGGCTCGTGGGGCCGGAGGCCGTGCTGGCCGACCACCCGCTGGCATACGCGATCTCGCTGGCCCCGGCCATGTCGCTGGGCGGCGGCACCAACGAGATCATGCGTAACATCGTGGGCGACCGCGTGCTCAACCTGCCGCCGGAGCCCAGGGTGGACAAGAACGTGCCGTTCAAGGAGCTGAAGGTGGGGACGCAGGGGTGAAACTCGTACTCGATGAGGAGCAGCGGCAGCTCCGCGAGGCCGTGCGTGATTTCCTGCGCACCGCCTCCCCGCTGCCCAAGGCGCGTCACGGCTACGACCCGCAGGTGTACGCCAGGCTCAACGGCGAGCTCGGCTTGTCCGGGCTGATCGTCCCCGAGGAGTACGGCGGCGCGGGCGCGGGCATGGCCGAGCTGGCGGTCGTGCTGGAGGAGACGGGCGCGGCCCTGCTGCCGGGGCCGTTCCTGGCCACCGCCTTCGCCGCGATCGCCCTGGCGAGCACGCCCGACAAGGAGCTGCTCGCCGCGATCGCCGAGGGCCGGACCGCGGCCACGCTGGGCAGGGACACCCTCGACCACGACGGCGCGGCCGTGAGTGGCACGCTGACGCAGGTGCTCAGCGGCATGGAGGCGGACGTGCTGGTGGCGCCCGCGCGCGGCGCCGACGGCACGCTCCTGGTGGCCGTCGAGCTGGCCGGGCCGGGCGTCACCAGGACCGCGCTGGAGACGCTCGACCTGACGCGCGGCCAGGCACGGGTGGCCCTGGAGGGGGCGCCCGCCCGCGTGCTGGGCCCGGTGCCGGAGATCGGCGACCGGCTGTGCGTGGCGCTGGCTGCCGAGCAGCTCGGCGTGATGCGGGCGGCGCTGGACGCCATCGTGGCCTACGCCAAGATCCGCGTCACGTTCGGCCGCTACATAGGCTCCTACCAGGGGGTCAAGCACAGGCTCGCCGACATGCACGGCAAGCTCGAGCAGGCCGAGTCCATCGTCAGATACGCCGCCTGGGCCGCCGACGCGTCGCCGGACGAGCTGCCCGAGGCCGCCGCCCTCGCCCAGGCGTACGTCGGCCGCGCCTGCTTCGAGGTCGCCCGCGACCATCTGCTGCTGCACGGCGGCATCGGTTTCACCTGGGAGCACGACGCGCATCTCTACTACAAGAGGGCGAAGGCGGACGAGGTGCTGCTCGGCCCGCCCCGCATCCACCGCGCACGCCTCGCACATTTGCTGGAGCTCTAATGGACGTCAGCCAGCTGCCCAGCTTCTACGCCATCGCCGCCGCCGACCCCGACCGCCGCGCGTTGATCGACTCCGACGGCACGGAGACGTCCTATGGTGAGCTGCTCGCCCGGGTCAACCAGGTGTCACACGGACTCAGGGCCCGCGGGCTCGGCACCGGCGACGTGGTGGCGGGCGTGCTGCCCAACGGCATCGACGCCGTCGTCATGATGATGGCGACCGGCCAGATCGGGCTCTACTACGTGCCGATCAACTGGCATCTGACGGCGCCCGAGGTGGCGTACATCCTGGACGACTGCGACGCCAAGCTCGTGGTCACCGGCCCGGACTTCGCCGTGCCGGGGGCGGAGATCGGGACGGCGGGGCTGGCCGAAGGGCAGCCCATGGGAGCGCCCGGCGAGCGGACGTCCGGGGCGGTCATGTGGTACACCTCCGGCACCACCGGCTTCCCCAAGGGCGTGCAGCGGCCGCTGCCCGGCGCCGAGCCCGAGCAGCTGCTGCCGGCGTACCGGTGGTTCCTCGGCGAGGTCCTGGACCTGCGGCCGGGCGACGACGTGCATCTCGTGACCTCCCCGATGTACCACTCGTCGCCGTGCGCGCACACCCAGTTCGCGCTGCACCTCGGGCACACCGTGGTCGTCGCGCCCAAGTTCGACCCGGTGACCGTCCTGGAGCTCATCGAGCGATATCGGGTGAGCAACGCGATGATGGTGCCGACCATGTTCCACCGCATGCTGCACCTGCCGGAGGAGGTCAGGGGCAAGTACGACGTGTCGAGCCTGCGCCAGGTCATCCACACCGCCGCCGCCTGCCCGGTCTCGGTCAAGCAGCAGATCATGGACTGGTGGGGGCCGGTGCTGTACGAGTACTACGGCTCGACCGAGTCGGCTATCGCGTTCGCGGTCAAGCCGCACGAGTGGCTGGCCAGGCCGGGCACCGTGGGCCGGCCCGTGCCGCTGTTCGAGGCCAAGATCGTCGACGAGGCGGGCATGGAGCTGCCGCCCCGCGAGCCCGGCATGATCTACGTCAAGTCCGGCATGGGCACGTTCGAATACCACAAGGACCCGGAGAAGACCGCCGCCAGCATGCTGGGGGAGTGGTATTCACCGGGTGACATCGGCTTCCTGGACGAGGACGGCTACCTGTTCCTGTGCGACCGGCGGACCGACCTGATCGTCTCCGGCGGGGTGAACATCTACCCCGCCGAGATCGAGGCCGCACTGCTGGACCACCCGGCGGTGGCGGACGTGGCCGTCATCGGCGTGCCCGACGAGGAATGGGGCCACAACGTGGTCGCCCTCGTCCAGCCCGCCGAAGGGGTCACGCCCGGCCCCCGGCTCACCGCCGAGCTGCTGGAGCACTGCGGGCCGCGCATCGCCAGGTTCAAGCATCCGAAGGTGATCGAATACCGCTCACCGCTGCCGCGTACACCCACGGGCAAGCTGTCGCGCACCAAAGTGCGCGAGGACTACCTGTCAGAGCAGTGAAACACCAGCTCGTCGCTGTAGCCCCGGCCGTCGCCCAGGTAGAAGCGGGTCGACAGGGTACGGTCGGCGGTGTCGAAGACCGTGGTCCACAGCGTGCGGAACGGCAGCGCCGGATCCTCGTGCTGCCGGACCGCGCGCAGGCTGTCACGCAGGTCCTGCGCGGACATGGTGGCTGCCTTGCTGCGCTCGTGCAGCGTGCGCAGCCGTTCGAACGTCCGGAAGCTGCCCGCGGTGTCCTCGGGCAGGTTCATCGGGTCGGGGTGGCGGTGCAGCAGGTGGTTGGTGACGCAGAGCGGGCCGTCGCCGAGCTCGACGATGTGCTCGCTGCCGTCCCTGCCCCGCTCCCACACGAACGCCTGCCCGTTCGCGTCGGCCACCAGGTAGTGCAGGGGCGTGCCGTGGTCGTACTGCTTGGCGCCGAGCAGCGCCTGCTTGGCCTGCTCCACGTTCTCGCAGGTGTCGACCAGGAACCTGGGCAGTTGCACGCTCCCCACACCGACCTGCGGCAAGACGCTCTCCGGCGGGGTCGCGTTCGCGAAGTCGGCCACCAGCAGCGTGACCGCCAGGCCCGCCGAGTTGATGCCGTCCATGCAGCCGTCGAGGTCCGACATGGTGATCACGGTCGAGGAGAGTCCCTCGTCGGGCACCGTCGTGATCACGTAGGGGCGCGAGGCCATGGGCAGCTCGTCAGGCCGGGGCGCGCCGCCCATGATCTCGCTGGTGGTCGTGGGGAAGAAGTCGTAGTTGCGGCCCACCCTGCCGTGGCCGTCCGTGGCCGCCGACGGCGGCACCCACAGGGCCGAGCAGCCGGAGCCCTCGGGCACGAAGCCCAGGCCGTCGAGGGCCAGCTCGTCCTGGTCCGGGTCGAGGCCGAGTGCCGCGGCGGCGCCGTCCAGGCGGGCGTGGTGCTGGGGCCAGTGCCGCTCGAACCACGTCCTGCGGGCCCGGTTCACCGTGGGGTCCACCGGGGTGGGGGACCAGCCCAGCCTGCGCGCCTCCTCGGTGAGCGCCCTGCCGATCTCGAACTGGCTGCCCTTGAGGGTGAGGTGGTGCACGAGCTGGAAGTCGTCCTTGCCGCCGGCGACCCGTGTCATGTTCTTCATGCCACCGAGCCTGCGGCCGCCCGCTGACCGGGGCCTTACCGCCCGCTGACGGCCCGCCGGTAGCGCTCGGACAGCCGCAGCACGTGCTCGGCCAGCTCGGGCGGGTCGAGCACCTCGAAGTCCACGCCGGTGAACCCGACCCACACGGCCATCCCGTTCAGGTCGTCGCCGCCCAGCCGGAGCAGGCAGGTGGCCTCGTCCACCGGCTCCACCTCCAGCCCCAGCGGCAGCTGCTTCATCTGGTCGGCCGGGGCGTGCAGCAGCACCGTGGCCCGGTAACGCCACATCGCCGTGTTGACGCCCCTCTCCACGAACGCCGCCACGTCGCCGTCCTCGGGCAGCTCGCGCGGGGTGAACCGGGGCCCGGCCGGCGTGCGCGGGCGCACCCTGTCCACCCTGAACGTGCGCCAGTCCTGCCGCTCGACGTCGTAGGCCACGAGGTACCAGCGGCCGCGCCGGTGCACCAGGCGGTGCGGCTCCACGTTGCGCACGGTCGTCTCGCCCTCGTGGCCGGTGTAGTCGAAGCGGAGCCGCTCGTGGTCGCGGGCCGCGTTCGCGATCGTGGTCAGCACCTCGGGCGCCACCGACGGGCCGCTGCCGGGAATCTGCACGGTGTAGCTGTTGAGCGCGTTCACCCGGCGGCGCAGCCGGGACGGGAGCACCTGCTCCAGCTTGGCCAGGGCGCGTACGGAGGTCTCCTCGATGCCCTCCACGCCGCCGCCCGCCGCCCGGCCGAGCCCGACCGCGACCGCGACGGCCTCCTCGTCGTCGAGCAGCAGCGGCGGCAGCGCGGCCCCCGCGCCCAGCCGGTAGCCGCCCGCGACCCCCGGCGTGGCGTGCACGGGATAGCCGAGCGAGCGCAGGCGCTCGACGTCGTTGCGGATGGTCCTGGTGGACACCCCGAGCCGGGCGGACAGCTCGGGGCCGGTCCATTCCCTGTGCGCTTGGAGCAGGGAGAGGAGCTTCAGCAGGCGGGCCGAGGTTTCCAGCATGGAGACCAGTGTGCCCGCTATCGCGGCAAGGTGGCTTCCGTGTTCACCACGATCTTGCCGAGGAAGTGGCCGTCCTCGCTGCGCCTGTGCGCGTCGGCGATCCGCTCCAGGGGGAACGCCGCCGCGATGGGGATCCGTACGTTCTGGTGCTGCACAGGCCCTTTCGCGCGGCCGGACGAGAACCGCACGCCGAGCCTGGCCGCGCCGGCCCGGTCGGCGATGGTGATCACGTTGGCGGGGTCGCCGGCCAGCTTCACCGACAGCTCCAGCTCGCCTCTGCCCGAGGCGTCCAGCACCCGGTCGACGGGGCCGGGAAGGCGCTCCTCCAGGCCCTCGCCGTACGTGACCGGGTGGACGCCAAGGCCGCGGAGGAAGGCGTGGTTGTGCTCGCCGGCCGTCCCGACGACCCGGGCGCCCGCGGCGAGGGCGAGCTGCGCGGCGGCCAGCCCGACGCCGCCTGCGACCGCGTGGATCAGCAGCGTCTGGCCGTCCGCCAGGCCCAGCCCGTCCAGGGCGCGCCGGGCCGTCTCGACGGCGACGGGCAGCGCGGCGGCCTCCTCGTACGTCAGATCGTCCGGCTTGGCCGTCAGCAGGCTCGCGTCCGCGATCGCGTGCGTGGCGGCGGCCCCTCCCTCGACCTGCCCGAACACCGGATCCCCCAGTCGCCACCCGGTCACCCCCGGACCGATGGCGTCGATCGTCCCGGCCAGTTCCAGCCCGGTGCCCTGAGGCTCGCCGAGGTTCGTGCCCATGAGGCCGCGGCGGAGCTTCCAGTCGATGGGGTTCACCCCGGCCGCCTTGACCGCGATCCGCACCTGTCCCGGGCCGGGCTGGGGGAGCGGGACCTCCTCCAGCACCAGCACCTCCGGACCGCCGTGGGCGCGGTAGCGGGCGGCCTGGGCGGTGACGAGCAGGATCGCCTTGCCGACCAGCTCGCGGCTGCCCAGGGCGGCGTGGGCCTCGCGCGCCCGTTCCAGTGGTACGGCGAGCCCCACGACGGTCGTGAGCCTGTCGTTCTCCAGGGCCCGCCGGGCCAGCCGCCGGAACTCCTCCGGGGCGAACTGGACCTGCTCCATGCCCACCACCCGCGCGGCCCCAGGCTTGATCCGGGCGGTCGAGCCACTGGGCACGCCGTAGGCGAAGAACGTGCCGCCGGGCTCGACCAGCTCGTACGCGGCGCCGCCGACCTCCCCGCCCACCCCGTCGAACACCACGTCGAAGGGCCCGCCGAGCCCGTCGTAGTCGACGGCCTCGGCCGCGCCCATGTCCAGGGCCGCCGCCCGCTTCGCCGCGCCGCGGGCGGCGGCCGTCACATGCGCCCCCGCCGCACTCGCCAGTCCCACGATCGGCAGCCCCAGCGCGCCGCCCGCCCCCGTGACCAGCACCCGCGTCCCGGGCTTCAGCTCGGCCGCCGCCACCAGGCTCAGGGCCGCGGGCCCGACCTGGACCAGCGCGGCCGCCCGCCACAGGGGCACCTCGTCGGGCACCGCGACCACCGTCTCGACGTCGGCCACGACCCGCTCGGCGTACGCGCCGCCGCCGGGCAGGAGGGCTGCCACCCGCCGCCCCGCCCACGCGCCGTCCACCCCGTCGCCCACCGACAGCACCCGACCGGCCACGCCGGTGCCGGGCACGAACGGCGGCTCCCCGGGGAACCACTCCCGTCCCCACCCGGCCCGCAACTGCGCGTCGAGCGACATCACGTCCACCACCGACACGCCGATGAGCACCTGTCCCGGGCCGGCCTCCGGCTCCGGCGCCTGCCGGATCTCCAGCACCTCAGGACCGCCGAACCTCGTCACCTCGATCACGTTCATGCGACCGAGTCTGTAACCTCAAGTTCGGTTGAGGTCAATTTCGGGGGGCCGGTGCCTCGCTCACGAGCCGCCGAACAGCTTCTGCGCCTGCGTGATGAGGACCATCACGGTCAGCGCGCCGAAGAAGGCCACCGACCACACCAGCGCGCCCAGCCGGTACGAGCGCACCCTGATGGCCTCGGGCAGCGACCGCCGGTTGAGGATGATCAGCAGGATCGAGTACACGAACATCATCACGGCCGCGAAGCACGCGGAGAACACCAGCAGGATGAGCGGCTGGTCGAAGCCCGCCAGCAGGACCGCGATCCCGATCAGCGCCATGGCCCAGACCGTGTAGAAGTAGACCCGGTTCACCGAGACGGGCTTGTCACGCAGGTAGACCGTCTTGATCGTGTCGGAGGCCAGCCGCGAGGTGTAGTCGACGATGCCCATGGCCGAGGCGAACAGGGCCAGCGCCCCGATCAGCCAGAACAGCACGCCGAACCACGGGGCGACGACGTCCTGCAGCACCTTGCCCTCGACCTGCAGGAACTGGATGCTGTTGGCCAGCCCCTCCCGACCGAACACGGTGGAGTAGGCCAGCATCGACATGAACGCGATGGTCAGGAACGACACCACGCCGAACGTCCAGGCCTGCTCGACGTTCGCGAAGCGCCACCACTGCTTCCACCGGGCCAGGTTCTCCTTGGTGGGCGGGAACTGGAAGCCCGTCGAAGCGGCCGCCTCCTCCTGCCCGGTCACCGGGCTGACCAGGCGTGGCACGTACTGGCCCATGCCGAAGCCCTTGTCGCGGATCCAGTTGCTCTGGCAGAGGTTCTGGCCGCCGCCCGCGCCGGCGTACGCGATGGCGCCCATCAGCACCGAGAACTCCAACGGCGGCACGGGGAACTTGGCCCCGACCGTCATGCCCTTGCCCAGCTCGACCCAGCTGTCGGCATTGATCGCGAACAGGGCCGCGACCACGATCAGCGTCACCACCAGGGCGATCTTCACGAAGATGACGCGTTCGAGCGCGGTGTAGATCACCGGCGCCAGTGTCAGGCCGAGCGCGATCACCAGCAGCATGCCGATGGCGATCCACCGCACGCTGCCCGCGCCCGACCCGGTCAGGTACGTCACCATGGTCGCCGACGTGGTGACCCAGCCCGGCCAGAGGTTCGAGCAGAGCGTCATCGCGACGAAGACCAGGCCCCAGTGCTTCCACATCCGGCTGAACCCGGTGAGCGCGGTCTCGCCGGTGGCCAGCGTGTAGCGCTCGATCTCCATGTTCAGGAACCACTGCGTGATGATCCCGATCGCGGCTCCCCAGATGAAGATGAGCCCGACCTGGGAGGCGATGTACGGCCAGAGGATGAACTCGCCCGACGCCAGGCCCACGCCTGCGCCCACCAGCCCAGGGCCGATGATGCGCCATTTCGATCGGGGAGGTTCGGGTAGATCGCGGATGGTGACGGACGGTAGGACTCGCGCAGGAACGGTCGGGGTGTACTCCGCCATGCGGATCTCCTTGCTCAGTGTTGCCTGACCGCCACATTACAGAGACTTGAAACGCTCGTGGAATAGCCAGTTAACGTGCAATCACGACGTATTCGCCCCGGTCTGTAAACCCCACGACCTGCCCGCCCGCCTTCATCAGCCCGCCGAGGGCGTCGCGCACGGCCAGCCGCCACGCCTTGGCCGCCGCCGGGTCCTGGCGCCGCAGCCGCTCGACATCGGCCGGCGTCCCCACCAGCACCGCGTCGCCCCGCGCCGCCTTCGCGACCGGCCACCCGTGCTCGTCGGCGAGCAGCACCTCGGCGGGAGGCGGCTCGTCGCGCCGCTCGGGGGCGGTCAGCCGCCACACCGCCAGCAACCGGTCGGACGCGTCCCCCTCGTTGATCGCGTCGGTCATGTCCCCGTAGAAGTCCTCCAGGTACTCCTCCGGCATGGCGCCCAGCTTGACCAGGTTGAACCGCGCGTTTCTGCGTACGAGCGGGTCGAACGTCCAGGTGATCCGCTTCAGCCCGCGCGCCAGGCACCAGGCCCGCTGGTGTGACTTCAACGCGTACCCGATGCCCCGCCCGACGACGGCGCCGGTCACGTGCGAGTGCAGCGCCCCACCGGCGGCCCTGAACCCGACGGAGGCGCCCACCAGCGTGCTGCCCTCGTACGCGCCCGCCACGTAGTTGCCCGTGTGCGCGAACCCGATCATCAGCTCCAGGGGCACGGGCGGGTTGTGCGGCTCGGGATGCCAGATGTCGTCGAAGAGCCGGAAGACCTCCTGGAACTCGTCGATCTCCCGCAGCTCCCTGATCACCACGCCGCCGTTCACCTCTCCATTTACGCACGGCGGGGCGCAGGGCGTTACTTCATCCTGAGTCCTCGAAAGACTACTGTCTGTAGTCAATCGGTGATCCGTCCTGTGCCGGGGCGGCCGTTGACCTGGGAGGTTCCCATGACGCTCGTGCTGACCGCCGCTCGCGGGCTGGCCGTACTCGGACTGTGCGCTACGCCGTTCCTCGCCCCGCTCCCCGCCGCCGCCGATGACGACGCGCCGGGCGCGGAGTTGCTCATCGCCGTCAGGCCCCCGTCAGGCGGCGGCTACGCGAGGACGCTCACCTGCGACCCGGACGGGGGGCTCCATCCGCGGCCGGTGGCGGCGTGCGACGCGCTGCGCGAGGTGGACGGTCGCGTCGAGGACCTCGACGTGGATCCCGGGCCCTGTCCGATGATCTACGACCCGGTGACCGCCGACGTGGCCGGACACTGGCACGGCAAGGACGTCTCGTTCCACCATGAGTTCTCCAACAACTGCGTCATGGAGCGCAAGCTCGGCCCGCTCGTATAGGCGTGGTACGGGCCCCCGCTGCTTCGACTCCTCGCGAGCTAGGTGGGGCGCGCGAACGTCGGTCACATCAGTCGTTCGCCGAGGAAGCGGTGCACGTTGCCGCCGATGATCTTCGTGACGTCCTTCTCCGGGAGGCCGCGGGCGAGCAGGCCCTCGGTGACCATGGGCAGCCCCGACGGCCCTTCCAGGCCGGCGACGGCCGACTTGGGGTTGACGCCCCTCGCGTGGACGCCTTCGCAGCACGGCGGCGTCAGGTCGTCCATGACCTCGCGGATGAAGTCGGGGCCCAGGCCGACGTGGTCGATCCCGGCCACGGACACGATGTGCTCGATGTGGTCGAGCAGGCGGTCCAGCGTCATGTCCTCCTCGCGCTCGGCGAGGAAGGGAGCCAAGAAGTTGACGCAGATCAGGCCGCCCGTGGCGGCCACCGCGCGGAGCTGGTCGTCGGTGAGGTTGCGATGGTGGTCGCGCAGTGCCCAGGCGGAGGAGTGGGTGGCCATGACGGGTTTGGTGGCCAACTCCAGGACATGAGCCACGCCGGAGGCACCCAGATGGGAGATGTCGAAGACGATGCCGAGCCGCTCCATCTCCTGCAGCGCCGCCACGCCATGGGACGTCAGGCCGCTGCCCGTGGCGTCCTCGCCGCTGCCGTCGGCCAGCGGCGTGCGGCCGAAGTGCGCGATGGACGCCACCCGCACGCCCAGCCGGTGGACGGTCGAGATCAGCTCGACGTTCGCGTCGATGCCCGGCATGCTCTCCAGCGCGATCACCAGAGCGATCTTGCCCTCGTCGAGTGCCCGGTCGATGTCGGTGGCGTCCAGGCATATGCGGACGTGATCGGGGTTTCCCTCGGCCAGCACGTGCGCACACTCGATCATGCGCAGCGTCTGCCGCAGCGCGCCCTCCGGCCGGTACTGGTCGTCGATGAAGACCGGCAGCACCTGCAGATTGACCCCGCCGTCGATCAGCTGGGGCAGCCACCTCTCGCGGAAGAACGAGGCCCACTGCTGGGGCGGCCGCGCCGAGACGGCCATGAGCAGATCGTTGTGCGTGTCGGCCACGACCGCTCGCTGGTGCAGGGAAAGGGTCATGCGTTGGACGTTATCGCGTGGCCCCGGCCTGCTCCAACGCGTCGATCAGAGCCGGGGCCCCTGGGGCTGGAGAGGCGGCTCAGACGGGGCGGTAGGCGGGGGCGGGGGGCTTGGCGGTGAGCCTGCGGTAGAGCGTGGTGGTGCCGGGCCAGTTGTTCGTCACCCGGCCCTCCGGCGTTTTGTACCAGCTCTGGCACCCGCCGCCCCACACCATCCGCGTCATCGCCGCGTCCAGTTGCCTGCGCCAGGCCGCCATGACCTCAGGTCGCACCTCGATCGGCCCGCCGGCCGACAGGTGCGGCAGGCAGGACATGATGTGCCGGACCTGGCACTCGAGCATGAAGACGATGGAGTTGTGCCCGAGGTTCGTGTTGGGGCCGTACAGCAGGAAGAGGTTGGGGAAGCTCGGCATGGAGATGCCCAGGTACGCCTCGGCCCCGCCCTTCCACTGCTCCTCCAGCGTCCGCCCGTCGCGCCCCAGGAGCTCCATCGGCGCCAGGAACTCGGTGCTCTTGAAGCCGGTGGCGTACACGATCGTGTCGACCTCGTACGGGCCCTCGGCGGTCTCGACGCCCTTCGGCGTGATCCGTGCGATCCTGTCCGTCACCACATCGACGTTGCTCCTGGTCAGCGCCGGATAGAAGGTGCTGTCGATGACGACCCGCTTGCAGCCCGGCGGGTAGCCGGGGGTGAGCTTGGCCCGCAGCGCCGGGTCGGGCACCTGGTCGTGCAGGTGCCGCAAGGCGCGCTTCCTGAGCAGGTCCGCGCTCCAGCCCTGGGCGAGGGCGGGATAGAGGGTGGCTTCGGCGTACCGGTAGATCCACTCGCGGTAGGCCCGCTGGAGGCCGGGGACGAAGCGGAACGCGAGCCTGGTCAGCGGTCCGAACGCGGCGTCCGGTTTCGGGATCACCCAGTTGGGTGTGCGCTGGAAGACGTACAGGTGTCCGGCCTGCTCGGCGACGCGCGGAATGAACTGGGCCGCCGACGACCCGTTCCCGATCACCGCGACGCGCCGGCCGGTGAGGTCGTGATCGTGGTTCCAGCGCGCGGAGTGAAAGGAGACGCCCTCGAAATCCGATATTCCGGGAATGTCGGGCAGGCGTGGGCGGTTCAGCTGGCCCACTGCCATGACGACCACGTCGAACGCCTCGGTACGGTCCCCGATCGTGAGCTGCCACCGCGTGCCGTCGAAGACGGCTTGCCGCACCTCCGCGCCGAAGCGGATTTTTCGCCTGACGTCGTATTTATCAGCGCAATGTTCAAGATATCCAAGAATTTCGGGCTGCTCTGGGTAACGGCGCGTCCAGCTCGCGTACTTCTCGAACGAGTACGAGTAAAGGTGCGAGGGAATGTCACAGCCCGCCCCCGGATAGCTGTTGTCCCGCCACGTGCCACCGAGTCCATCGGCCTTCTCGAAGACCGTGTACGAGCGGATCCCGGCCCGTTCGAGCCGGATCGCCATGCACAGTCCGCCGAACCCCGCTCCGATGATCGCGACGTTTGGTGACATGCCGCCCTCCGCAGGTCAGGATCCACTTACATTACGCCGAACGCCGTTCCGACGACACCCTCCCCCAGGCCGATAGTCTGCGCACGTGGCTGCTGTGTCGTTGACGAATGTGATCGAGGTGCTCGAGGCGGCCTACCCGCCCGCCCGGGCCGAGTCCTGGGACGCCGTGGGGCTGGTCAGCGGAGACCCGGCGCAGGAGGTGCGGCGGGTGCTGTTCGCGGTCGACCCGGTCGCGGCCGTGGCGGATGAGGCCCTGGAGTGGGAGGCCGACCTGATCGTCACCCACCACCCGCTCTACCTGCGCGGCACCACCAGCGTGGCCGCGACCACGCCCAAGGGCCGCCTGATCCACACCCTGATAAAGAACGACGTAGCCCTCTACACCGCCCACACGAACGCCGACGTGGCCAACCCGGGCGTGTCCGACGCCCTGGCCCGAGCCGTCGGCCTGGTCGACGACCTGGTGCCGCTCCAGCCGTTCCCCGACGACCCGTGGCGCGGGCTGGGCCGCATCGGTGAGCTGCCCTCGGAGATGACGCTGGGCGAGTTCGCGGCGCAGGCGGCCAAGGGCCTGCCCCGCACGCCCGGGGGCATCCGCGTGGCGGGCGATCTGACCCGCCCGGTCACACGCGTGGCCGTCAGCGGGGGCGCGGGCGATTCGCTCCTCGGCACGGCGAAAGCCGCGGGGGTCGATGTGTTCCTCACGGCCGACCTACGGCATCATCCGGCGAGTGAGTTCGTGGAGTCGGGCGGGCCCGCGCTGATCGACGCCGCGCACTGGGCGACCGAGTGGCCCTGGCTGGAGAGCGCGGCGTCCATCCTGCGCTCGAGTGGCGTTACCGTTGAAACGCGTGTCTCCGCCACGGTCACCGATGCTTGGACAAGAGGATATTGATCATGAAAGCAGCCCCTGAGGCCCAGAAGAGACTGCTCGACCTGGCAGAGCTCGACTCCGTGATTGATCGGCTGGCGCACCGCCGCCGCACCCTGCCCGAGCTGGCCGAGATCGACGAGCGGTCGAAGCTGTTCGCCAGGCTCGCCACGCAGGTGATCGAGGCCGAGACCGAGGCCGGCGACCTGGCTCGCGAGCAGGCCAAGGCGGAGAGCGACGTCGACGCCGTGCGCACCCGTGCCGACCGCGACCAGAAGCGCCTCGACTCCGGCGCCGTGACCTCGCCGCGCGACCTCGCCAGCCTGCAGTCGGAGATCGCCTCGCTGCACAAGCGCCAGGGAGACCTGGAGGAGGTCGTGCTGGAGATCATGGAGCGCAGGGAGGCGGCCGACACCAAGGTCACCGATCTGATCACCCAGCGTGACGAGCTCGCCGCCGCACTCGCCGCCGCGGAGGCCCGCCGCGACGAGGCGCTCAAGGAGATCGACAAGGAGGCGGGCGAGGTCCAGGGCCGCCGCTCCGGCGTCTCCGGCGACATCCCCGCCGACCTCCTCGGGCTCTACCAGAAGCTCAAGGACCAGTACGGCGTGGGCGCCGCGATGCTGCGTGGCGGCCGGTGCCAGGGCTGCAAGGTGGCCCTGTCCATCGCCGAGATGAACCGCATCAAGGCGGCGCCCCACGATGAGGTGCTGCGTTGCGACGAGTGCCGCCGCATCCTCGTACGTACGGCAGAGTCAGGGCTGTGACCTCCTACATCATCGAGGCGGACGGCGGCTCGCGCGGCAACCCGGGGCCGGCCGGATACGGCGCGGTCGTCAAGGACGCCTCCGACGGGCACGTGCTGGCGGAGGCGGCCGAGGCCATCGGCGTCACGACCAACAACGTCGCCGAATACCGCGGCCTGATCGCCGGCCTCCAGGCCGCCCTCCGGCTGGCCGGCGAGGGGGCCCCGGTGGCCGTCCGGATGGACTCCAAGCTGGTCATCGAGCAGATGGCGGGCCGCTGGAAGATCAAGAACGAAGGTCTGCGCCCGCTCGCCCTGGAGGCCGGGGCGCTGGTCAGGCGGCTGCGGGTGACGGAGTGGACCTGGATCCCCCGCGAGCGCAACAAGCACGCCGACCGCCTGGCCAACGAGGCCATGGACGCCGCCGCCAAGGGCCTGACCTGGAAGGCCGGCGGCACAGCCGAGCCCGGGGCCCCAACCGGCCAGGGACCGGCCGCACAGGGACGGCCGACCGCCACCGGGGCACCGGCGGCGGGCGTATCGGGGCGCCCGACTGCCGCCGGGGCGACGGCCCGCACCGCTGCGGCCCCGCCCGTCGCCCAGCAGACGGACCTCCTCGACGCGGGCGACATTTCCGAAATATCCGCTCCCGCCGCCTCCATCGCCACGGCCCAGCAACGCGCCGCCAAGGGCACCGGCTGGCGACCCCCCACCCGAGTGGCCACCTCACTGCTGCTGCTCAGGCACGGCGAGACCGAGCTGTCCGTGGAACGCAGGTTCTCGGGCCGGGGCGACGCCGAGCTCACGCCCAACGGCCTGGCCCAGGCGGCGGCCGCCGCGGAGAGGCTGTCGCGCGAGCCGTACCGGCCGGATGTGATCATCTCCTCGCCCCTCAAGCGCGCCAGGCAGACCGCGGAGGCGGTCGCCCAGCGGACCGGGCTCGACATCGAGGTGGACGAAGATCTCAGGGAGCTCGACTTCGGCGCCTGGGAGGGCCACACGTTCACGGAGGTGCAGCGCCACTGGCCGGCCGAGCTCGCCGCCTGGCTCGCCGACCCCGAGACCGCGCCGCCGGGCGGCGAGAGCTTCGCCTCGACCGCACGCCGCGTCCAGGCGGCGGGAGAACGGCTGGTCGAGCGGTACGAGGGCAAGACCATCCTCGCGGTCTCGCACGTGACACCCATCAAGATGCTGCTGAGACTGGCCCTCATGGCCCCTCTGGAGTCCCTCTACCGCATGCACCTCGACCTGGCGTGCCTGTCGCTGGTCGAGTACTACGCGGACGGCCCGGCCGTGGTGAAGTCGTTCAACGACACCTCGCACCTGCGCCAGGAATAACGTAGGACTTGGTACAGTTTTGCAGACGAGTCGGCCGGGCGGCCGCGTCGGGCCTTGCGGCCCGCCGAGGAAGGTCCGGGCTCCACAGGGCAGGGTGGTCGGTAACGCCGACCCGGGGTGACCCGCGGGACAGTGCCACAGAAAGCAGACCGCCTCCCGCCTGGCGGGAGGTAAGGGTGAAAGGGTGGTGTAAGAGACCACCAGCGCCCACGGTGACGTGGGCGGCTAGGTAAACCCCACCCGGAGCAAGGTCAAGAAGGAACGCTCTCCGGAGCGTTCCGCGCGCGACGTTCGAGGGCTGCCCGCCCGAGCCGCGCGGGTAGACCGCTCGAGGCCGCCGGCAACGGCGGCCCTAGATGGATGGTCGCCCCTTCTCACGAAGGACAGAACCCGGCCTACAGGCCGACTCGTCACCCAATCCCTCTCTGACCTGGCGCCGGGTGCGCGGCCCCGACCGCCACAGTGCTGATGCGGCAGGTGAGGCCGGAAGGAACGCTGCCGGACATGCCCCTAATGCGAGACTTCGCTCGTGTTCTGGCGAAGGTCATCTGTACGCTGTGCGCGTGACTACTGAACACCCGCGCGACGCCGCATCGCCGCGCACCCCCGGCGTGGGCACCTGGCCGAAGAGGATCGCCTGGGGCGCTTTCGCGCTGTTCCTGGCCGCGTTCGCCGTTTTCGAGAGTCAGAAGTACGGCCTGCCGACCACGGCCGCCGCGCTGGTGTTCTTCGTGTTGCCCGATCTGACACGGCTCGCCGGGGTCCGCCCGCCTGGCGCGCTCTACCAGGCCATGAACCGCATATGGATCCCGCTCGTGGTACTGGTCGCCTACACCTTCGGGCCCATCTTGTGGCCACCGCTTTTCACGGCCGGCCTGGGTTGGCTCACCCGCATCGCCCTCGACCGGACGCTCGGGCGCGGGCTCGCCTCCGCCTGATCGGACGGCGGACTACAAAGCCACCATTGTTGTTCCCGCGATCCCGAACGGCTCCGACCCACCTTGATACAAGCCCTGGCCGCCCTCTGCCACTCGCGAGAGGGCAGATCCAGGGCACATCGCACCGCAAGAACCCGGCCTACCGGCCGACTCGTCACCCCCTGGTGGCTGCCGTGCGAACAGCCGCCAGGACGGGGGGATCAGGAGCCCCTGGCGGGATTGATCGTGAAGTAGGTGCTCAGGTCCAGTTCATCCGGCACCTCCATCAGCTTGCGCACCAGTTTGCCGTTGAATCCCACGACCTGGATCTCGTCGTTGGTCCCATTGTCCAACTCCCAGCAGTACAGGTGCGTTTCGTCGTACCAGCCCAGCACCGTGTCGCAGTCAGAGGTGAACTTGCGGGCCTGCTTGCCGGTGGCGCTGTTCCAGATGCAGGTGTCCTCATCGTCGCTCCCCGGGCAGTCGGTCACGAACATCTTGCCCGAGGGCGAGAACAGGTTCAGCTCGCCGACCGACAGCGATCCGACACCTGGCATGTCGCGTGTGAGCTTGCCGGAGGTGTCGAAAAAGCGCAGCCCCTTGTCCTTGCCGTAGAAGGAGACCACGCCTTTCTGCTCGCCGTCCCAGCCGAAGTCCGAACCACGTATTGATTCGTCGGCCACGTTGACCACCTTGACCTTGGCCTGGGCCACGTCGACGATGGCGAAGCCCAAAGAGAGCCATTTCTTCTTGCCCTGGTTGTCGACCTGCTTGTCGATGTTGAGCAGAATCCTCGAACCGTCCTTCGACCAGGAGCGAATCGTGCTGGTCAGCGGGGCACGTACCGTCTTCACCCGGAAACTGGAGCCCGCCTGTCTGTCGGTGATCAGGACGGAATCGTAGTCGTCAGAGGTGTACTCCTCGTGCCGTCCCGCGACATAGCGGCCGTCGGGGGAGACCATCGTGTCCAAGTTGCCGGCGTACTTGTCGAACGCGCCCCGCAGCGATTGCCTGGCGTAATTGTCCTTGTTCTTGTTGAAAAGCTGGTACGCCGTGAGTGTGATCGGGTCGGACGGAAGCTCGTAGAGCGTGATCGAGCCGCCGGGCAGCTGCTTCTTTTCGGGGACGGCCGGTGCCGTGGTCTTCGGCGCCTGAATCGTCTCCTTCGGCGCCGGAGTCGTGGGTGCCGGGTGGGCAGTGCTGTTCAGGGTGTTCTGTAACGCCACGGCCACCGGCACTCCGGCCAGCGCGAGGACCGCAGCCGCGGCGGCGATGATGACCGGCCTGCGGACTTTCTTCCGCGGCTTCCGCGGCTTCTGCGGCTTCTGTGGTTCGTGAGGCTGCTGCAGCTGCTGCCGCACGTCAGGAACGGCATGCACCACCACGTCCGGAGCGACACCCGTGGTGGCTGCCTCGGTTCCCGCTTGGAGGATGTGTGAGCTGGGTACCGGCTGCGTCAGCAGCCGCATGATCACCTGCTCGGCCGTCGGCCGCTGCGCCGGATCCTTGGCCAGGCACTGCTGCACCACGTCTCGGAGCGGCCCGCCGAGCGAGCCCAGATCGGGCTGGTGCCTGAGCACCCGGCTCATCACGGCATGCGTCCCGTCGCTGCCGAACGGCGCTCGCCCGCAGGAGGCGAAGACGATCGTGGCGGCCCAGGAGAACATGTCGGTCGCAGGCCCGACCGCGTGCCCCAGGATCTGCTCGGGAGACATGTACGCGGGCGTCCCGATCTGCGTGCTGCTGGTCATCGTGACCGGATCGAGCTCGCGCGCGATGCCGAAGTCGATCACGCGCGGCCCGCCGGCGGCGATGATGACGTTGCCCGGCTTGAAATCCCGGTGCACGACGTTGGCCCGGTGGATCGCGGCCAGCGCGGTGGCGGTGCCGATGGCCAGCCGATCCAGCTCGGTGCCGGTGCGCGGGCCATCGTTGCGCACGGCCCGCTCCAGAGAGGGGCCCTCGACGAACTCGCTCATGATGTACGGGCGGCCGTGCTCGACGCCCGTGCTGAGCACGGCCGCGGTGCAGAACGGGGCCACCCGCTGGGCGACCTCCGCCTCGCGCAGGAAACGCTCGACGCTCTTTCCGTCGTCGGACCGGTCGATACGCAGCCATTTGATGGCCACGCGCTCACCCATCCGGGTCTGGGCCAGATAGACGACGCCTTGCCCGCCCTCACCCAGCTTGCCGAGCAGTTCCAGACCGGCGAGCTCTGGGGGATCACCGGGCATCAGAGGGGTGAACGATGGCATGAGAAAATAGTGGACCAATACCGTGGATCTACGGAATCTTACTTTCAAGACCGGGTCGTGCTAGCGGCCTTGCCGAGGGCCTTGGTGGCGAGCTTGCTGACGTGCTCGACCGCCTTCACCCCCACCCCCATGGAGGGGTGACGATCCGAGACGACGGCGATCAGGTACGGGTGCCCGCGTCATATGGCTCATCAGGCCCAGCACGTACCGGCGGCTCTTGGCGGAGGTGCGGGCGGACAGGAGACGCACCTGGTCGGCGGCGCTCGTCGTGGTCGCGCCCCAAGCCGGGCGTCGTGTTGCGCAGCCCGAGTCTCCGGTTGGCGGCGGCCAGGCCCGACGCGCCGCCGATCGCCCGCCACAGCGCCGACCTTGACCATGCCGGCCGTGGCCGTCCTGAGGCCCCGGCGGGTACATGCGCCGTGGTCTCGCTGTCGGGCGCCGCGGTCAATCGGCGTCCCCGTCACTGCCGAACTCGATGTCGAGGATGGCCAGGAATGCCGCATAGGCTTGTGCGGACCAGTCGGTGTTCACGTGGCTGGCGACCAGGTGCGTGCCGTCGCGGCTGCCCATGACGAGGGTGAACGTGCCGTAGTCCGCGCCGCCGTTGCCCCACACGTGCACGCCGCTCTCGAGCTTCTGCTCGACCCACACACCGAGCCCGTAGCGGGTGTTGGGCAGCCATCCGGCGCCGTCGGTCGACACGGTCGTGAACATCTCCTCCATCTGCGCCGGCTTGAGGATCCGACCTGAGAGCAGCGCCGAGAAGAACGTGAGCAGGTCTCCGGTCGAGGAGATCATCCCGCCCGCGCTCCAGGCGGTGGTCTCGTTCGACTCGGTCGCGTCGCGCAGCGGTGCCGCCGGGTCGTGCAATTCCAGCCGGGAGTAGTGCACCGGATGCGGTCCGGGGATGACCGTCTGCGTGGTGGGCAGTAAAGTCCCGGCCAGGTCGAGCGGCCGCAGAACGAGCTGATCAAGCACATCGCCGTACGATTCGCCGGTGGCCTTCTCCACCATCATCGCGGCCAGGTAGTACTGCGTGTTGGAGTACCGGAATGCCGCGCCGGGCGCGTTGTAGGGCGGATGCCGTAGGGCGATCCGCACCAGTTCTTCGGGCGTGAAGACCTTGAACCGGCGTTCGTACCATGCCTCGCCTTGGCCGCCGGCGTAGAACTCCGGGTCCATGGAGAAGTTGAAGATGCCGCTGGTCTGGTTCAGCAACCGCCGCAACGTGATCTTGTCGCCGTCATAGTGACTGTCATCGAGTAAGCCGGGCAGCCACTTGTCCACCGTATCGTCGAGGCTGAGCACGCCTTCACCGACCAATTTCAGCACGGTGGTGGCGGTGAATGCCTTGGCGGCACTGCCGATACGGAACAACTCCTCTCGGGCGCGCTCGCGGCCGGTGCTGATGTCGGCTTTGCCGGCAGACGCGAACCAGTGGGAGTCGCCCTTCCAGATCTCGGTCACGATGCCCGGCGTCGCGCCCGAAGACACCGCGTCCTCCAGTACGCGCTGCACCGCCTCGTGGTTGGTTCCGGCGTCGCGTGTCGTTGCCATGGCGTCTCCTTCATTCGCCTTTGATCATTTCCTTCGCGGGCGTGCAGAGCGGGCCCGGCACCGGCCGCCTGGGATGCTCCCAGGCCCGGCGCTCCTCGGCGCGGGCCTCTGCCGTCTGCTGGATCATGTCGTAGGGGACGCTGCTGACGATCGGCCGCCGCGGCCGCTCCGTCAAGCCGGTCGGCTCCGCGATCATCGGCGCCGTGGTGGTCGGGTCGGGACCGGCGTCCTCACCCTGCGTCCCGGCCCGCTCAATACCCGCTGCGGCGGGGGGCGGCGGTCGGGCGGCGGGAGAGGTTGCTCCGGCCGGTGGGCTTGAGGTCGCGCGCCGGGTGTTCGTACCGGTGTGTCGATCGGGCCTGGTGGTCGGTCTTGGCCTGGGTGATCGAGGTGGGGAGTTTGATATGCATGCTTCCTCCTTGCGGTTCTAGGCCCTGGTGAGCCAGGTGACCTGGGCGCCGTTGCCGAAGGACTCGCGCCGGGTGGGGGTG
The DNA here is from genome assembly GCF_040137845.1 of Nonomuraea sp. B19D2. Lineage (NCBI taxonomy): Bacteria > Bacillati > Actinomycetota > Actinomycetes > Streptosporangiales > Streptosporangiaceae > Nonomuraea > Nonomuraea sp. B19D2. Next base: position 52,879 of record NZ_JBEFAK010000014.1, read on the forward strand.
AACAGGGTGGGGCGGAACTGTCCGGAGAACATGGGGATGCCCGTGCCCGCCACCACGGGGTAGCTCTTGAGGATGATCTCGTCGATCTCCGGGAGCAGGGAGGCGGCGAGTTTGCCGCCGCCGCAGAGGTAGATGTCCATGCCGGTGTCCTCGGCCTTCAGCCGCCGGATGAGCTCGATCGGGTCGCCGGTCTCCACCTGCACCGTGGGGTCGTCGATCGTCAGGGTGCTGGAGACGACGTACTGGCGCAGGTGGGAGTAGGGGCTGGTGGTGGGGACGTCCAGGGCCGGCTCGTAGGTGCCGCGGCCCATCACCAGGGTGTCGAAGACCTTGTTGGGCACGCCGTCGAGGCCGACGAGTTTGCGGATGTGGGTGGGGAGCGTCTCGGGGTAGCGGGTGTTGATCCAGGCGGCCATCTGGTCCGACACGGGGTAGAAGTCGAACTCGGCGTTGGGGCCCGCGATGTAGCCGTCGAGCGAGACGCCGACGTAGTAGACGAGCTTGCGCATACCGATCAACTCCCGATGTAGTACTCTGTTTGAAGTGGTCTAAACGTAGTACTACAAATGGAGTGATGTCAAGATGCGGCGGAATCCCGAGCGGCGGCAGGCACTGATCGACGCGGCCATCGAGGTGCTGGCCAGGGAGGGAGCGCGGGGGCTGACCTTCCGGGCCGTCGATGCGGAGGCTGCTGTGCCCCCGGGCACGGCCTCCAACTACTTCGCCAACCGCGACGACCTGTTCACCCAGGTCGGCGGACGCATCTATGAGCGGTTGCTGCCCGACGAGGCCACGATCGCCCGCAACCGGGAGGGCGTACAGAACGAAACCCGCTATGCCGAGCTCATGCACGAACTGGTGGACCGGGTCTCCGCCTTCAACTCCGGCTACCTGGCCCTGCTCGAGCTCCGGCTGGAGTCCACCCGGCGCCCCGAGCTGCGCGCCGTGCTGACCAAGCGCATCCGCGAGGACATCGACGCCAACATCGGCTACCACGCCACTTCGGGCCTGCCCGGCGACTCGACCTCGGTGGTGCTCCTCTACCTCACGCTGAACTGGCTCATCGTGGAGCGGCTGACACTGCCCGACATCTTCACCGAGCAGGAGATCCACGAGCTGGTGGACGCCGCCGTGCGACGATCGCTGCATGCCTGACGGGTAAGGTCCCCGGCACGTCGTCGCGACTTCCGCCCCGGCCCCGGCTTGCCGGTCACCGGGTCCGGGGCGCCTGCGAGGCCCATGGCGGCGGAGCCGGCCCGGCTCGACGCGGGGCGCTCAGTGTTCTGCCGCCGCCGATGGATGCGCGTCGCCTTGTCCGCGATCTGCATCCATCGAGCAAGTCCCGGCCTTCGACGTGCGTCGCCTTCTCACAGGGCACGGCGCCCGCGAAACCAACCCGCCCCGGACACGGCGCCCGCGAAACCAACCCGCCCCCGGGCACCGCGTCTGCGGAGGGTTACGCAGAACGGGCCGCCCATGCCGCGAGGATCGCGGCCTCCTTCTCCGGCGCCATCCCGTGCTGGGTCTTGACGCCGTAAACGCGCTGCTCCTCCGGTATCTCGCGGAGCCACGCCCACGTGTCGCGCACGATCTCAGCAACCGGACGGGTGCGCAGCCCCGCCGCCCGCGCCCTGGCCGTCGGCACGCTCCAGAAGTTGTCGATCTCCGCGGACGGCGGCCCGCCCCACAGCGGCAGCTCCACGAACGTCCCCGCCCCCTGCTCCACCAGGAACCGGCTGTCCATCCACACGAACTCCGCGTCCGCCCCCGTCACCTCCTTGCAGAGGCCGAGCCACTCGCCATAGGTGGTGTTGCCCGCAGGCCCCGTCACGAGGAAGGTGTCGGACGTGCCGCGCTCCGCCTGGTCGAGGGTGAAGATCGCCACGTCACGCGCGTCCACGAGCTGCATCGGCGTGTCCGGGTCGCCGGGTGCGAGGACCCGGCCGCCGCGCGCGATCCTGCTCAGCCACCACGGCAGCCTGGCCACGTTTTCGTGCGGCCCCAGGATCAGGCCGGGCCGGACAATTAGCGCATTTCCCTCGAACCCCTGCTGGACCGCCCGTTCGCACCCCGCCTTCAGCACGCCGTAACCGCCGTCGTCAGGCCCGGCGTCGGGCGCGCACGGCCAACCGGGCGTATCCTCGGTGGCCGGATTGCCGGGAAAGCCGTCGATGGCCGAGACGCTGGAGACGAAGGCGTACGTACCGGCGTGCCCGGACAGTGCCCGCGCCGACTCGCCCACGACCCGCGGCACGTAGCCGGACGTGTCGACCACGGCGTCCCACGACCGGCCGGTGACCAGCCGATCGAGGTCCGCGCGCACCTCCCGGTCGCCGCGCACGACCTCGGCGCCGGGCACGTCGGCCCCGCTCCGCCCCCTGTTGAACGTCGTCACCTCATGCCCCCGGGCCAGCGCCTCGACGACGACGGCACGCCCCAGGAACCCCGAACCACCAATGATGAGAAGTTTCACGCACTCATTGTTCGCCCATCTTCGGCCTGCGATCGGCCATCTTCACGCAGAGCTGAGTGCGTGGGGCGCAGCGGCGGCACCATGTGCACCCTCGCCGAGCCGATGTCGAAGAAGAGCCCCACCAGTTCCAGCTTCCCGGCCCGCACCTGCTCGTCGACCTTGCGGTAGGTGCGCAGGTTCTCCAGCTGCTGCTGCACGTTGACCCGGCACAGCACGTCCAGAGCGCCGCTGTGCAGGCGATCGCCCTCGGTCTCGATGAACCTGGCCAGACTGTGGTTTCCGTGCCGCAGCCACCGTCTCAGCCCCGGCAGGCTGCCTGCCTGCACGCCTCCGCTGAGCACCCCCGCCATCGCGCCGCACCCCGAATGGCCGCACACCGTGATCGTGTGCACGCCCAGGACCTGCGTGGCGTACTCGATCGCCGCCACCACCGAGTCGTCGTGCGGCTCGGAGCCTCTTCGCGGCACCAGGTTGCCGATGTTGCGCACGGTGAACAGGTCACCGGGGCCGCTCGCGGTGATCAGACTGGGCACGATCCTGGAGTCCGCGCAGGTGATGAACAGGTGCGACGGCTGCTGCTTGCGGGCCAGCTCGGTGAAGATGGGCCGGACCAGCGGCGCCGTACGCCGGTGGAACTCCCGCGCCCCCGCCGTCAGCTGGCACTCCGCCCCGGCGGAGCCCGGCGTGGCAGGGGGACGGCGGCGCCGGTGCGCCCACGGCAGCCACCAGCGGTCCGGCGCCTTGGGCGGTGACTTGACGGGGAACATGCGCGCCCCGCTGGCCGCCAGCGAGTACCACTCGTCGTGCAGCTCGTCGATGTCGACCGTGCCGCCCATGCGCTCGTGGTCGAGCCGCCAGGAGTGGATGGCCTCGAAGGCGGCGTTGTCCATGAAGTCGGTGTTCAGGTCGAGGTCCACGGCGGCGCCGTGGGCGATGGCGCGCAGCTCGTGCGTCAGCCTGGGCACACCCAGGAACGTGAGCGAGCCGGAGATCGTCACGTGCAGCCGGCCGTCGCGGTCCTCCCGCTTCAGCACGGTGACCCAGGTCAGGCGGCGCAGCGCGAGGAGCGCGGCCAGCGCCAGCCCGGCCAGCACACCCTCGGCGAGCCCGAGCAGGATCACGGCGAGCATCGTCACCACGTACACGGGCACCTCGCCGTGGCCGTGCACCTTCCTGATGTGACCCAGGTTCACCATCTGGACGCCGATGAACACCAGCAACCCCGCCAGCGCCTCCAGCGGGATCAGCTTGATCGTCCAGCCGAACCCGATCGCGAACACCAGCACCCACACCCCGTGCAGGATCGTCGACCAGCGGGTACGCGCGCCCGCCTGCACGTTCGTGCTGCTGCGCACGATCACGCCGGCCACCGGCAGGCCGCCGAGCGCGCCGCTGACCATGTTCGCGACGCCCTGGCCGGTCAGCTCCTGGTCGAGATCGGCGCGGCGGCCGGCGTGCTGCCCCTCGACCGCCACGCAGCACAGCAGCGACTCGCACCCGGCCAGCAGCGCCACCAGCAGCACCGCCCCCACGACCAGGTGCCAGTCGCCGTGCGGCAGCACGGGGAACGCCCACAGCACGACGCTTTCCGACAGGTCCACGCGCGTGACGTCCCAGTTGAACACCCACGCCGTGACCGCCGCCGCGAGCAGCGCCACCAGCGGCGCGGGCACGGCCTTGATCTGCTTGGGCACCCGCGTCCACAACGCCAGCACGGTGATCGTGAGCACGCCGACGGCGACCTTGTGCCCGTGGAGGTCGGCGATCTGGCCGGGCAGCTCGATCAGGTTCGCCACGGCCGAGCGCTGCGAGCTGCCGCCGAGCACCACGTGGAGCTGGGCGAGCGCGATGATCACGCCGACGGCCGCCAGCATCCCGTGGATGACCGCCGGCGAGACGGCGAGCGCCGCCCTGGCCGCCTTGACCACGCCGAGCAGCAGCTGCACGGCTCCCGCCAGCAGCGTGATCATGCAGGTGGCCCGCCACCCGTACGTCTGCACGAGATCCACGACCACCAGCGACAAACCGGCGGCGGGCCCGCTCACCTGCACGGCGGAGCCGCCCAGCGAGCCCGCCACGATCCCGCCCACCACGGCGGCGATCAGCCCCGCGGCCAGCGGGGCGCCCGAGGCCATCGCGATGCCGAGCGAGAGGGGCACCGCGACGAGGAAAACCACGAGCGAGGCGGGCACGTCATGTCTGAGCGTGCCCAGCCAGTTACTCTTCGTGTCGGGGATCATGGAGCAAACCCTATTGCTCCGTCGACCCCGCTTTAAGGGTGTGTCACGCGGGTTTTACCCATTAATGGGCGCCTGAGATCACCGGTAGTAGTCGTGGGGATGGTCCTGGTCGGACGAGCGGCGGTGGTTGCCGCCGTTGCCGTTGCCGTTCTGGGAGCCGTACGTCGGCCATTGGGTCGCGCTCGACGGCGGCTCCGGCCAGGCGGCGGCGGGGCTGGTGGTGACGTCGCCGGTCTCGTACGCGAAGGTGGTGATGTCGCCGGTCTCGTACGCGAACGAGGACGGCTTCGGCGCGGGGGCCGACAGTGCGTCGTCGTAGGACGAGACCGCCCTGCTGGGCGCGGTCGGGGCGCCGGTGGCGGGGGAGGGGCCGGTGAGCGGGTCGCTGTCGTCGGCGACCGCCCAGCCGGAGCGCACTTCGTACGAGGCCGGGTACGACGAGCGCGCGGCGGGCTCCTCGAAGGCGGGCCAGGAGCTTCCCGAGCCGGGGGAGGGGTCGTCGAGGATGTCGGGCTGGGCGGGCCAGGAGCCGGACGACGACGGCGTCGCGGGCGGGTTGGTCCAGGTGGTCTCGGCCGCGTTGGTGTAGGCGGGGAACGGGTCGCTCGTGGGCGCGCCGTGGATGGGGGCGGGCTGGGCGGGGAAGGAGCCGCTGGTGTTGGCCGCGGGGGTCGCGGGATAGGAGCCGCTGCCGTACGAGCCGCTCCCGCTCGGCGTGCTCAGGGGGTTGGGCTGGGTCGCGGGGGTCGCGGGGTAGGAGCCGCTCGCGGCGGGAGTGGCCGGGAAGGAGCCCGTGCCGTTGCCGGTCCCGTTGGAGGACAGGGAGTCGGGGCGGGTGGAGGGCACCGGCTGGGCGCCCGCGCCGAGGATGCTCATCACGTCGCTCGTCGGCGCCGCGAACGTCATCGTACGCTGGTCCGCCAGCTCGGCCTGGGGCGGAGCGGGGCGCTTGGCAGGCTCAACCAGGTCGGCGAGGTTGGCCGCCGCGGCGGCCGGCTGGCGCTGCGGCAGGGGGGACTGGACGGTGGTCGCGTTGGGGTCCGCGGCGGCGGCCGCGGGCTGCGGCTGGGCGGTGCGTGCCCGGCGCTTGGGGGCGGGACGCTCGGCAGCGGGCTGCTCGGCGGCGGGACGCTCGGCGGGCCGTTCGCGCTCGACGGGGCGGGAGGCGCCCTTCCTGGCCGCCACGGTGCCACCCGCACCGAAACCGCCCTCTTCCGCATCGCTGCGGATGTTGGCCCAGAACTCCTCGTCCTCGTCGTCGGAGGTCGGGTTGCCCCACTCGTCGACGCCACGCCTGCCACGCTGACCGGTGCGCACCGGTTTGGGCTGCTTGGGCTGGTCGATAGGGCTGAAGTCGGGGCTGAAGTTGGCCATGCGCGGCTCGTGCGAGGCGAACTCGTCAGTGGACCGCGTCTGGGTCCTCTCCTCCTTCTCGGCCATCTCCTTCAGCCGTTCCGGAGGGAGAGAGCTCTCCCGGCGGCTCATCGAACGCATGCCCAGTGCCACGACGACGAGCACGAGGAGCACGACGGCGACCAAGCTCACGACAACCGCAGTCATTGCACCACCCTCAAAGCCATGGCCTCCCTTCGGCGCCGGTGAGATCGCGCGGCCATCGACGCGACCTGCCCCCTTTGATCACCAGTGCCTAACAATTGGATCTGATTGTGTCGGACCACTATGAGCGTTGTCACACCCTACGTGAAGAATTGGTACACCGTATTACCTGCTGTGTTCGGGCCCTCACTGGATGTCGACCGCCGTGAGTCTGCCCCGGGCGATGGTCTTGTCGGCGATGTCCCTGAGGATGTCGGGGAGCCCGCCATCCTTCGGGACGACGACCTTGTCCTTCAGCGTGTAGACGGTGAAGCGGTAGATGCCGCTCTTGCACGGAGGGTCGTAGCCCACCTTGCCGCTTGTCACCCTCGCCTGGCCGGATCCCGGAGGGGGGTCGGCCGCGGCGTTGGGTCCCAGCTCGGTCGTGGTCGCCGGGATGTTGTAGAGCACCCAGTGCACGGCCGAATCCGACGTTGCTTGTGAATCGACCACGATGGCGATCGACTTGGCCTCGGACAGTGGCTGACTCGACCAGCGCAGCGGAGGGCTGCCCTGGTCGCCCCGGCAGGAGTATTCGGCGGGCAGCGGCTTGCCCTCGCGCAACTCCGGGCTCGAGACGTTGATCTCCGCGATGTCCATGGCCTGAGATCTGCCGATGAGGCTGCCGCAACCCGACAAGGCGAGCGCGGCGGCCACCACCGTCACACTGACGGCGATGCGTCGCATGCGTGATGCCGCGTTACACAGCCCCATGCCGGATGATGCTACGCGGCTCCCGGCGGTGCGCAGACCGTTTCTCGATGGTCGGTGCTCGGTAAAGGATCCGAAACGAGGCAGAATCGCGGGATCCGAGTAGTGACCTTCGACACAGGCGCGCCCCTTGCCGGCGCAGGGGGAGCGGAACGGCCTCGTACGCCGGGACCCTTTCTGGCCTGCTGGTTCCCCGCGGCCGGACTTCTGGCGGGATCTCGTACGGTGATCCAACAAAACGGACCTTGGTGTCGGTCGCGCCCTTTCGACGGCGCCCGCAAAAATCAGGTGCGCCGGATCAGTTCCGGGATGTAGGCACAGGCGGTGATTTCGGCGCTCGGAAGGCGCTCCGGGAGGGGCGCGGCGGCTGCGACGTCGCGTGAGGAGGACGGTGGCTGCCACGTCGCGTGAGAGGGGCGGCGGCTGCCACGTGCGTGAGGCGCTTGCGCTCCGGTGCGGTCCTGCGCTGGCCGGGCCTGGCTGGCACGTACGTGGCGCCGCCGACATGGCCAAGCTCGACAGCCTACGGCCGGCCGCCATCGAGCATCGCACCGAGGCCGAGCAGGGCGGCGGCAGACACGCCGAGCGTCGCGGCGGATCTCGGCGGCGGCGGTGACAGATCACCTTCGGCGGTTCGCGTCCTAAGCTGGCCTTGTGACGTCAACTGGCCCGCTGCGTGATCCGGCGAATCGCGTCTCGCCCAAGGCCGTCCGCCTGTGGTTGCTCGAGTCGCTGGTCGCGTTCGTGTTCTTCCTGGGCGGCTCGCTCCTGGTGGCGCGATGGGTCGGCGGGAGCGGGTGGTCGTGGGTGCCCGGCTGGTTCGCGGACCACTCCTGGGCGCTGCCTGCCGCGGTCGTGGTCCTGACGGGGCCGTTCCTGGTCGCCGAGCCCTTCGTACGGTACGCCGTGCATCGCTGGGAGCTCTCTGGGGACGTCGTCTACGCCAGGTCGGGGTTCCTGACCAGGGAATGGGTGTTCGTGCCTGTGAGCCGCATCCAGACGGTCGACAAGGCGCAAGGGTGGTTCGAACGGATGCTCGGGCTGGCCACGCTGGAGATCCGCACCGCGTCCCACGCCGGGTCCTCGACGATCAAGGGCCTCGACTACCGCGTCGCCGCGGGCCTGGCCGAGCAGCTCGCGCACCGCGCGGAAGCACTCAGGGACGACGCCACATGACCGGCCCCGTCCCGCCCCAGGGTGACGGTGACCCCCAAGCCGGCCCCGTCCCTCCCCGAGGCGACGGCGCCCCCCAAGCCGGTCCCGGCCCGCGGGGCGACGCCCCGCCTCGGGGCGGTCCTCCGCAGCGGCTGCACCCGAAAGTGCTGCTCATCGACCCCGTACGCATGCTGCCCTCGCTCCTGCTGCCCCTCGTCGGCGTGCTCTTCGTGGGCGGGTTCTCGGCCAGGTCGTACGCATGGGCGGCGCTCGGCGTGGCAGGCACCGTGGTGTTCGCCGTCGTCAGGTGGGCCACCTTCACCTACGAGATCGCCGGCGACCGGCTGGAGACCAAGCGGTCGCTGATCAGCCGCTCCGTCCGCACCATCCCGCTGGAGCGGATCCGCGGCGTCGACGTGTCCACGCCTCCCATGCACCGGCTGCTCGGCCTGGCCGTACTCAAGATCGACACAGGGGCGAGCGGCGACGACGAGGAGGCCGAGCTCGACGGCGTCACGCTGGAGGAGGCCGAACGGCTCAAATCGGTGCTCCTGCGGCGCTCGGCCCGTCCCGAGGTGCACGTGCCCGACATGGCGGGGCCCCGGGAGCGGGTGATCATCGGCGTGCCGCGGAGGTGGCTGCTGTACGGGCCGCTGTCGGGCGCGTACCTGCTCACCCCCTTCGCGCTCGCCGGCGGCGCCGTGGGGCTGGTGTTCCAGTGGGGCGACGAGCTGGGGCTCGACCTGGACGCCGCCTGGAGCGCCGGGGAGTGGCTATGGGGCCATCCCTATCTGCTGCTGGTCGCGGTGCTGCTGCTCGTGGTGGCGATGCCGTTCGTGGGCGGGCTGATGTACGCGGTCTTCAACTGGGACTTCCAGCTCAAGCGCCGCGACGGCTACCTGGTGGCGGAGCGTGGGCTGATCAACCGGCGCAGCGTGTCGCTGGAGTCCGCCCGGGTGCGCGGCTACGAGATCGTGGACGGGCTCGCCGAACGGTGGGCGGGGGTCGTACGTGTCTGGGCCATCGTGACGGGGCTGGGGGACTCCGAGACGCGCGGGCAGCTGCTGCCCGTTGTGCCCCGGCCAGTGGCGCACCAGGTGACCGCGGACGCCATCGGCCCCTACCGGGCACCTCTCCGCCCGCATCCGCCCGTGGCGCGCAACCGCCGCCTGTTCCGCGCCGTCGCCCCCTGGACCGCCCTGGCGGTGGCGAGCGCCGCGGCGGTCTGGGCCACGGGGCTGACGCTGTGGTGGGTCCTGCTGGTGGTGACGCTGCTGCTGGCCGGCGCCGGGGTTCCGCTCGGGCTCGACCGGTACGCGTCGCTGGGGCACGGCTACGACGGGGTACGGCTGGCGGTGCGCTCGGGGTCGTTGCGGCGTTCCCAGGCAGTGATCGAACGCCGGGCCGTGGTGGGATGGCGGCTGCGCCAGACGTGGTTCCAGCGGCGAGCCGGGGTGCTCACCCTGATCGCCGGCGTCGGGGCGGGCAAGGGCGGCTACTCGGCGATCGACGTGTCGGAGGCCCAGGGGGCGGCATTTCCGGCCGAGGTGACGCCGGAGTGGCTCGCCCCCTTCCTCGAACCCCCGACGCCACCCACCGGCTGACCCACCCCGGGTCCATCGACGTCGCCCGGCAGGCTGACCAGCCTTCGTGTCACGAACGCCGCCAGCAGGCTGACCCCTCCCCGAATCCCAAATGCCACCCGCAGGCTTGACCCTCGGCCACTGGGCGTCGGTGAGCTGATCCCTCTGGCGGCGCGTTCTGACGATCGCCGCGGGCCGCCGGGGCCGACGTGGTCCAGTTCCGGCGGCGCGACCTGGCGATCGTCGTGCGCCGGTGCGGTCAGTCCTGGCGGCGGGCGCCGAACATGATCTCGTCCCAGGTCGGGACCGAAGCCCTGCGTCCCCTCGAGCCCTTGCGCGCCTGGCGGGCGGCCGGGGCGGGCGGCGGCGACGGCACGGGCACGGGCGGCTCCTCCTTGGCCTCCGTCTTGCCTGAACGGGCCGCCGGGACCGCGGGCTTGGGCTTGGGAGCGGGCGCCGGGGGCTTGGCCTCCTCGACTGCCTCGGCCTCCTGCACAGGCTTGGCGTCCTGCACAGGCTTGGCGTCCTGTGCGGACTTGGCGTCCTGCGCAGGCTCTGCCTCCTGGGTTACCTCGGCCTTGTGCGCAGGTTCGGCCTTGTGCGTAGGCTCGGCCTCCTGAGCGGACTTCTCGGCCTCGGCCCGCGGAGTCTCCGGCGTGGCGGGCCGGGTGGCGCTCTCGGACTCGGGCGCTGACTGCTGGGCGCTTTCGGCCTTCGCCGCGGCGGGCTGGGCGGTGCTGCTCTCCGGATCCGGCGCGGCTTGCTGCGCGGCGCCCTCGGCCTGCGGCGAAGCGGGCTGCGCGGCGCTTTCCGGCTGCGGCTCGGCGTCCGGTACGGCCTGGGCCGCAGCCTTCTCCTCCGTCGCGGTCACGACCGGCTCAGGAGAAACCGCTTCCGCCACGACCTCCGCTGCCTTGGCCGGTTCGGCCTCCACGACTCCGGACGCCTGAGCGTCCGCGGCGCCGGGAGTCTGGGCGTCCACGGCAGTGGGCGACGCGGTGTCCGCGCTGGCAGGCGCCTTGGTGTCCGAGGCGTCGGGCGTGCCGGCTTCCGCGGTGGCCGTTGTCGCCGTGCTCGTTTCCACCGATGCGGGCGTCGCGGCGTTGGACGCTGTCGTGGAGTCCGGCCCCATGGCGTCACCGGACACGGCGATGGGCGTGGCGGCGGACTCGGTGATCGGCTCCGGTGTGGAGGGCGACTCCACCGGGGAAGGCGAGCCCACCGTAACCGGCGCCTGCGCCACCTGCTCCGGCTGAGCGGGTGGCTGGGCGGCGATCTCCGGTTGGGCGGGCGCCTGGGCGGCGATCTCCGGTTGGGCGGGCGCCTGGGCGGCAACCTCCGGTTGAGCGGGCGCCTGGGCGGCAACCTCCGGTTGAGCGGGCGCCTGGGCGGCAACCTCCGGTTGAGCGGGGGGTTCCACCTCAGTGGGTGCCTGCGCCGTGGCTTCGGGCCCAGCGGGCGACGCGGTCGTGGCGGTCGGCTGCCCCTGGGCGACGGCCTGGCCCTGCGTCTGCGAGGTCGGCTCCACCTGCGCGGCGGGCTGAGCCTGCGCGGCGGGCTGGGCAGCGGTGGGCTGCGTCTCCGGGGTGGGCTGCGCCTGGGCGGTGGGTTGGGTCTGGGCGGCGGGCTGGTTCTGGGCAGGAGGCTGCGTGGACGCGGCACCCTGCACCTGCGCCAGAGCCTGGTCCCGGGCCGGACCCTGGTCGTGGGCGGCGGCAGGCTCCCGGGACGGCGGTTCCTCGGCGGTGGGCGGCGCAGCCGTGCGGGAGTCCGGGAACGAGGACGGAGACGGGGACGTGGGCGCCGGGTTGGTGGCGGGGGCGTAGATCGGGTCCGTGTCGCGCTCGGCGGGACGGCCGGGGCCGAAGTCGGGCAGCCACGGCGAAGGCCCGCCGCGGCGGGACGAGGTGTCGCCGGGGCGGGCATAGCCGGTCTCACGCGCAGGAGACTCCGGGCGGAAGGGCTCGCGCGACGGCGGCTCATGCCGCGGCCCCGCCTCCCTGGAGGGGTCACGCCGCGGGGGCGTGGAGTCCTGGCGCGCGCCCGCATCCTCGAGGAAATCGGAGTCAGGCACGTCGAAGGACGCCTCTCTGGCGTCGTCAGGGTCGCGCGGGGGAGCGGCGCGGTCGAAGGGAGGCGACGTGTCCTGGGCACGGCCGTAGGAAGGCTCCTGCGACCTGGGCGGCGGGTTGTAGCCGACGGCAGGCTCTTCGGCGGCCTCGCGCCGCACCACCGAAGGGACGGAGGTGAGCGGCGGCACCGGCTGCAGCTTGGCCACCCGCGGCATGAACGGCGTCACCGTGGTGTCCTCCACCACCGGCGGCTCGGGGTCGAAGTCGGCAGAGGACAGCCGCATGGCCTCGTCGTCGTGGGGCGTCACGTGCCGCTTGCGCGGGTCGAAGAGCCACTCGGCGTGGCGCGTGTGACCGTTCCACACGTAGCCGAGCTTGACCCGCCACAGCCCGTCGTCGCGCTTGGCGGAGTCCCAGTCGATCTCGTCTGTGGGCACGCCACGCCTGGTCAGCCGCTCCGCGACGAGATCGCCGAGGGTGGGCCCGGGCGCCGACTCCCCAGGCATCCGTACGGCGACGCGTTGCGCCTGCTGGGCGACGTACTCCCGCTCCTGCAGCACCGGACCCTCGAACCAGCGGACACGCTCGACCGGGATCCCGGCGGTCGCGGCTATCTCCTCCGCCGTCTCTCCGGCGCGGATGCGTGCCTGGATCTCCTTGGGGCGCAACGGACTCTCCACTTCGATCTCGTACTGGCCGAGACGGGAGAAGTTGCCGCGGACGGCAGCACGGAGCCGGTCGTCCACGGGAAGCGTGAAGCGCGTACCTCGCCCGGCAGTAGCCAGCACGAGGTAGGTGCCGTCCTCACTCACCGCGACGAGTCGGAGCTCCTGCATGCGAGTCCCTTCGTCAGCGTCGCCATTCTTCCCCCGGACCCTTGAGTCTCTCGCGTGTGCCGGTTGCCTGCCAGCACCGTACCCGGCATGTCCGAACATCGCCTTCCTGGGATACTCCCGGGACGGTGTGACGCCGGTCACATTTGTGAGGTCCATCACTCTAGAGCCCGCCGTTGCGTATCTGGAGGCTAGAGGCCGCCGACGGGTTCTGGCGAATCGCGCCGCCCCGCATGACGGACACGCCGGATCGCACCAGCGACCGTACGGCCGCGTCGAGCGCGGGGGAGCCGGCGCCCTCGAGGGACAGGCTGGCGATGGAGGGGCCGCGGGCATGCCTGTGGATCCACTCCAGTCCGGCCAGGACATCGGCCAGGGCGCCCGAGCCGCCGCAGCCGAGCACCCGTACCGACGCGATCCTGGCCCTGGGCGCCGCGGCGTGGACGCGCCGGGCGACCTCCGTGCCGTGGCCGAGGCAGTCGTGCCCGGCGCCGCCGGTGGCGTCGAAGGCGCGCCAGGCCCGGTCGCCGAACTCGGCCCTGCCCGCGTCCACGCCGCTGTCCACGACGTAGAAGGTGGTGGCGGCCGAGCGGGGGAGCGGGCGGGACTTCCCGGCGGGCGCGGGGCGGAGCTGGCGGTCGGGTTCGATCGCGCGCACCCGCGGGTCGGCCCGGAGCTCGGCCAGTTCGGCGGCGGTGAGGAAGGTGGCGAATCCGGGCAGCGCCGCGGTGTAGAAGCGCCGTACCCGCCATCTCACCTCGCCGACGAGATCGCGGGCGGCCACCCGGCTGCGCGCTGTGACGATGTAGGGACGCGTCGGCTCCATGGGGGCGGGGCGCAGGGCGAGCCCTGAGGCGGGCGTCATCGAGAGAGGTACGGCGGTCGTGGCGGCCGTGGCCACGGCCGCGGCGAGGTACACGGAGGGCAGGCCGAGTCGTCGGGGCACGAGTTACGAGGATGCCCGTCACACGGCTCGCAGGGATGCCGGGACACGTTTCCGAGGAAGCTTCTTTACCGAAGGCGAGCGTGGGACGGGGTTCCGCCGAAGGCAGGAAGGGAACCGCGCGCGTCAGCCGAGCACCCGATCCAGGTAGTCGTTGCCGAACAGCCGCTCCGGGTCGAGCCGGTCGCGCAGGGCCGTGAAGTCCGCGAAGCGGGGATAGAGCTTGCTCAGGTAGGAGGCGTCCCTGGTGTGCAGCTTGCCCCAGTGCGGCCGCCCGTCCAGCCGCGTCATGATCTCTTCCACGCCCTCGAAGTACGCGGGATTGGGCGTCGGCCGGTAGATGTGGCACGCGACGTACGCCGACGGCCGCCCGTACGCGGTGGACAGCCAGGCGTCGCTGGGCGGCGTGATCCGCACCTCCACCGGAAAGGTGATCTTCCAGTCCATCCGCTCGATCAGGTCGCGCGTCTCGCGCAGCGCCTGGGCGAGGCGCTCGCGCGGCACGGCGTACTCCATCTCGAGGAAACGCACGTCCCGGCGCGCCGTGAAGATCTTGTACGACGTGTCGGCCGACTCCGAGTCTCCGAGCGCGGCCGCGCTGACGGCGTTGATCTGGGGGATCAGATCGGGGAAGCGGGCCCCGAGGGCGCAGGCCGCGCCGAAGACGGTGTTCTCCAGGAACACGTTGTCCAGCCAGTGCCTGAACGCGCTCGGCGGCCGGGCCGGGCCCGCGCTGCGGTTGTTGGTCTTGACCAGGCAGGCGTCGGTGTGCGGCAGCCAGAAGAAGTCGAGGTGCTCGTTCTCGGCGGTCAGCGCGTCGAGGGAGCCGAGGATCTCGCCCAGCGGCAGTTTGCGCCGCCGGTGGTGCAGCAGGAACGCGGGCTCCACCCGGAACGTGACGGCCGTCAGCACGCCGAGCGCCCCCAGCCCGACCCTGGCCGCGTCGAACAGTTCGTCGCCCGGCCCGGCGGTCGCCACGGAGCCGTCGGCCAGCACGAGTTCCAGCTCGGCGACCTGGTCCGCGAGGCCGCCGCTGTCGCGCCCGGTGCCGTGCGTGCCGGTCTGGATCGCGCCCGCGACGGTCTGCTCGGTGATGTCGCCCATGTTCGCCAGGGCCAGGCCGCGCTCGTCGAGCAGCTCGTTCAGCACGCGGAGCGGGGTGCCCGCCAGCACGGTCACGCGGTCGTCGGCCCACGACCTGATGCCGGTGAGCGCGCCGGGGCGCAGCATGATGCCGTCGGTGAGGGCCACCCCGGTGAAGGAGTGGCCCGTTCCGACCATGCGGACCCGCCGCCCGGAGGCGGCGGCGTCCCGCACGGCGCGTACGACGTCCTCGACCGAGGCGGGTGTACGCACCTCGGCGGGGCTGCATGACTGGTTACGCGCCCAGTTCGCGAACGCCATGCGCACCCCTCAAGAGCATCATTCGGCTAGACGCGAACGATACTCACTTCTGCCAGCCGGCGGGAACCGGGAAGATGTCGCCGGGCTGGAGGTTCTGCCCCTTGATCACCTCGGAGACCGTGACCAGGTGGTAGCCCTTCTTCTGCAGTGACTTGATGATGGCCGGCATCGCGTCCTCGGTCTGCTTCACCCAGTCGTGCATCAGGATGATGCCGCCCGGCTGGGCGACCTCCATGGTCTTCTTCTTGATGGCCTCGACGTTCCTGCTCTTCCAGTCCTCCGAGCCGCCGGTCCAGAGGATCATCGGCATGCCGAACTCGGTGGCGATGTCCGAGACCTGCAGGTCGGCGAGCCCGTACGGCGGACGCAGCAGCTTGGGCTCGACGCCCGCGGCCTTCTTCACCGCGTCCTGGGTCTTCTTGATCTCGTTCCTGATCTCCCCGGCCTCGGCCTTGGTGAAGTCGGGGTGGCTGTAGCTGTGGTTGCCGAGCTCGTGGCCCTCGGCCGCCATGCGCTTGACGAAGGCGGGACGGCTCTTGACGTACTGGCCCTCGAGGAAGAACGTCGCCTTCGCGTCGTACTTCTTCAGCGTGTCGAGCAGCGTTCCTGCGTACTTGCTCGGCCCGTCGTCGAAGGTCAGCGCGATGCACTTGACCTGCTCGCAGTCGACGGGCGCCTTCTTGGGCGTCTGCGCGAAGGCGGGCGCAGGAGCCAGCGTGACGCAGACAGCCGCGATAGCTAGAAGTGAACTGATTTGTCGGGACATAAGAAAAGCTTCCAGTGTGATGGGTGTTGCGAGGGATGTCCCCGACGGTAGCGGATCAGCTCTTCGCGGGTGAAGGAGCTTCGGGAAGTCTCAGCAAACCCGAACCTGCGACCCCCACGACCGCGGCGAGCAGCGCGCAGCCCCAGGAGAAGGCGTACGCGTTGGACGCGCCGAACGCCTCGGTGAGCCGCCCGCCCGCCCACGCGCCGATCGCCACGCCGAACCCGATCGACGTCGAGATCCACGCCATGCCCTCGGTGAGCAGGGACGGCGGCACCAGCCGCTCGGTCAGCGAGAAGCCCGTGATGAGCGTCGGTGAGATCGCGAAGCCGGCCAGGAACAGCGCCACCGCCATCATCAGCGTGTCGCCGATGAACATGATCGGCACCAGCCCCACCACGAACAGCCCGAGCGCGCGTATGAACCGCCCGCGCAGCGAGATCCTCCAGTGCCTCGACCCGAACCACAGCCCGGAGACCATGGACCCGCCCGCGAACGCGGCCAGCAGGAACCCGGCGGTCCCCTTCGCGCCGTGCTCCTCCGCGAACGCCACCGTGATCAGGTCCACGGAGCCGAACACCGCGCCCAACGCCAGGTCGACACAGGCCAGCAGGGCCATGCCGGGGATCAGGATGGGCGTGCCGGCCGCCGACTTGACCGGCGCCACGGGCGGCTGGGTACGCCGCTGCGCCGCCAGCGCCAGGCTGCCGAAGAGCATGCAGAGCAGGGCCACGACCAGTCCCGCGTACGGGTTCACGGCGGTGGCCAGCACCGTGACCAGCGCAGGCCCGGTAACGAAGATCACTTCGTCCACCACGGACTCGAAGGCGAACGCGGTGTGCAGCTTGCCCGATCCGCCGTGGATGACCGACCAGCGGGCCCGCACCATCGAGCCGACGGACATCGACGTGGCGCCGACGAGCAGGCCGGAGGCGTACAGCGTCCAGTCGGGCAGCCTGAGCCCGGCGCAGAGCATCAGTGAGAGCAGCGCGAGCGCGTTGACGACGGAGAACGGCGGGATGACCTTGCTCTGCCCGAACCTGTCCACGAGCCGGCTCGACAGGGGAGCGGCGACGGCGAAGGCCACGTTGGTCATGGCGGCGACCCCGCCCGCGGTGGCGTATGACGTGGTGAGCGTGGAGATCAGCAGGACGACCCCGATGCCCTGCATGGACATCGGCATGCGGCCGAAGAAACCCGCCAGCACGAAGCCCTTGACGCCGGACCCGTCGAACAACCCCCGGTAAGGCCCGACCACGCGATTTCCTCCTTACCGAACTTGAGCGAGCTAACCATTTCGCACCGTATGTCCGGAGGGCAAGTGATTTATCGGCCGCGTGGGTTAACGTGTCCCGAGTGTCCGGTCTTCCCTCGTTTCGCGCGGTCATGCTCATGGTCATCGCCGTGCTCGCGGTCACGGCCGCGGCCGGCGGAATCGTCGTGATCATGGGTGACGGCCTGGTCAGAACCGTACAGGAACCCGTACGCAGGCAGACCACACCGCGACAGCAGCAACCGGCGCCCCGCCTCGACCAGCTCGTGCCCACGGCCGAACCGGTCAAGGAGTTCGGCAAGGGCGGCCCCGGCGTCACCGCGACCCCGCCGCGCGTGCTGGCCATCGCCGCGGGCTCTGTGCCCAAGCAGACCAGGTTCGCCCTGGGCGCGCTCAAGCACGTGCAGAAGGTGATCGTGGTGGACGCGGGCGCGGTCAAGGTATCGGGCACCGCGCTCAACCTGCTGGCCGTCGATCCCGCGGACTTCCGCTCCTGGACGCCGCAGCCGGTCGCCGACCAGCCCGCCGTGTGGAGCGCGCTGGCGAGGGGAGAGCTCGTGGCCGACGCGGGCTCGATGCGCAAGTTCGGCATGATCCTGGGCGCCATGTACCAGGTGGACGGCGGGCCCAGGCTGCGCGTCGCGGCCTCGGCCACGCTCGGACTCACGGGCGTGGACGGGCTCGTCAGCGCGGAGCTGGGCAAGGCGCTGGGGTTCGCGCCGGGGGTCGCGGTGCTGCTGCACGGCAAGGCCGGCAAGATCGGCGAGGCGGGGGTCCGCAAGCTGCTCGGCAAGGGCTCGCAGGTCGTCGCGCTGGACGCGGCGCACCGTACCCCCAAGCAGCAGCAGAAGACCCCCAAGCAGCAGCAGAAGCCGCAGACCACGGTGAACGTGGGCCGCCCCGGCAGCTACCTGGAGCTGTACAAGGCGGCGGCCACCCGCTGCCCCGGCCTGTCGTGGACGGTGCTGGCGGCCATCGGGCAGGTGGAGAGCAGCCACGGACGCAACAACGGCCCGTCCAGCGCGGGCGCGCTCGGGCCCATGCAGTTCATGCCCGCGACGTGGAAGCACTACGGTGTGGACGGCGACGGCGACGGCAAGAGGGACATCTGGAGCCCGTACGACGCGGTGCCGGGCGCGGCCAACTACCTGTGCGCCAACGGCGCGGGCCAGGGCGGCGAGAAGTTACGCAAGGCGATCTGGTTCTACAACCACTCGTGGGACTACGTGAACAAGGTCATGGGCATCGCGCAAGCGTACGCCCGCACCTACGCCTGAGGACGCCTGCGGGGCGCGGGGCAGCAGGTCAGCGCGCACGGGACGGGCTCCGGCTCGTCCATCAGCTCGCGCACCATCTGGACGAAGCGCGGGTGCGTGCCCGCCGTCGCCGCCCGCTCCATGGGCAGCCCCAGCTCGGCGGCCACCTGCCTGGCCTCGGTGTCGAGGTCGTAGACGACCTCCATGTGGTCGGAGACGAACCCGATCGGCACCAGCACGACCGAGCGGGCCTCCGTCTTGCGCAGGAAGTCGCAGACGTCCGGCTCCAGCCACGGCACCTGCGGCGGGCCGCTGCGCGACTGCCAGACCAGGTCCCACGGCTCGGTGCGGCCGAGCGCCCGGCTGACCAGCTCGGCGCTCCTGCGGAGCTGCGCCTCGTACAGCCCGCCCGACGGCCCGGCGGTCTCGGCCATGGAGACGGGGATGCTGTGGGCGGTGAACACCAGCCGGGCGTCGTCGCGGCCGAGCCGCTCCAGCGCCGCCCGCGTGTGGTCGGCCATCGCGGCCACGAACCCAGGGTGGTCGCCGAAGTGCCGCATCTTGACCAGCTCGGGGCCGCCCTCGACGGAGATCCTGGCGATGTCCTCGTAGTACTGCCGGCAGCTCGAGTAGCCCGCGAACGCCGACGTCGCGAACACGGCCGCCTTCCTGATCCCGTCGGCCTTCATCTGGCGCACGGTGTCCTCGCCGAACGGGTGCCAGTTGCGGTTGCCCCAGTAGACCGGCACGCCCGCCACCGGGCGCAACGCCTCGACCAGCTCGCGGTTCTGCTGGTTGATCGGGCTGACCCCGCCGAAGCTCTGGTAGTGCTCGGCCACCTCGAGCAGCCGCTCGCGCGGCACGCCCCGGCCGCGCACGACGTTCTCCAGGAACGGGATCACGTCGTCGGGCCCCTCCGGGCCGCCGAACGAAAGAACGAGCAACGCGTCGTAATCTCCCACACGACCACCCTATTCGGGAGCATCGGCGGTCCTGTCCGCGAGGGAAGGCGGGCGACCGAACCGCCTCACGAACAGGTAGGTTCGATGGAGTGAGCGCATTCAATGACATACGCGACTATGTGGCCATCCCCCGGGTTCTCTCGTTGAGGCTCTCGCCCGACGGCTCCAGGCTGATCTCGACGGTCCAGTCACTCAACCCCGACGGCAAGTCCTTCGGCACCGCGCTCTGGGCGATCCCGGTCGACGGCGAGCCGTACCGGCTGACCCGCTCGGCGAAGGGCGAGTCCGCCGCCGTCTTCACGGACGCGGGCGACGTGCTGTTCACCTCCGCCCGTCCCGACCCCACCGTCAAGGACTCCACCGACGAGGTGCCCTCGCTCTGGCTGCTGCCCCGTGCGGGCGGTGAGGCCCGTCAGGTGGCCACGCGCCCGGGCGGGATCAGCGCGGTCCGTACGGCTGGTGACGTCGTGGTGTTCTCCGCCGATGTGCTCGACGGCGAGGAGGCGGCCGAGGAGGCCAAGCGCAAGGCCCGCAAGGACGCCGGGATCAGCGCCGTCCTGCACGAGGGCTACCCGATCCGCTACTGGGACCACGACCTCGGTCCCGGCCGCACCAGGCTGTTCGCCGCCAGGCTCGGCGCCGACCGGCTGGAGGACGTGCGCGACCTCACCCCCGACGCGGGCGAGGCGCTGCGTGACGCCGCGTTCGAGCTGACCCCGGACGGCGCCACGGTCGTCACGACCTGGCGCACGTATCTGCCGAAGGGCGAGTACCGCACCGACCTGGTGGCCGTCGACGTGGCCACGGGCGAGCGGCGCACCGTGCTCACCGAGGACCGTCACGACTACACGAGCCCCATCGCGATCTCGCCCGACGGGGCCAAGGTCGCCTGCTCGCGCGAGCGCTTCACCGGGCTGGACGTCTCGGCGCGCAGCGAGCTGTGGATCGCCGACCTGGCCACCGGCGAGGGCCGCGCGTACGCGCCCGAGGCCCTGTTCCCCGCCGACATCGAGTGGGCGCCGGACTCCTCGGCCGTCTACATCGTGGCCGACCACCAGGGCCGCCGCCCGGTCTTCCGCGTCCCGCTGGCCGAGCGCAGGAGCTCGCGACGAGAGAGCGAGGGACGAGCCAACGAGGAGCGAAGCGGGCGCGACCATGAGCACGACGAGGCGACCAGGCTCACTCAGGACGACGCGGCCTACGCCGGCCTCAACGTCTCCTCCGACGGCAACTTCATCTACGCCCTGCGCAGCGGCGTCGCCCTCGCGCCCGGCCCGGCCAGGATCGACGTCGCCACCGGCGAGATCACCGACCTGCCCTCGCCGGCGCCGCGCCCGGAGGTGCCCGGCACGCTGACCGAGATCTCCGCCACCGCCGACGACGGCGCCACGATCCGCGGCTGGCTGGCGCTGCCCGAGGGCGCCTCCGCCGACCAGCCCGCGCCGTTCCTGCTGTGGATCCACGGTGGCCCCGTCGCCTCGTGGAACGACTGGCAGTGGCGCTGGCAGGTGTGGCTCATGACCCAGCGCGGGTACGCCGTACTCATGCCGGACCCGTGCCTGTCCACCGGCTACGGGCAGGAGATGATCGACCGCGGCTGGGGCAACTGGGGCCCGCGCACCCAGGCCGACCTCGACGCGATCGTCGACGTGGCCCTGGCCAGGGACGACATCGACAGCGAGCGCATCGGCGCGATGGGCGGCTCGTACGGCGGCTACATGGCCAACTGGCTCGCCGGCCACAGCGACCGCTACAAGGCCATCGTCACCCACGCCTCCCTGTGGAACCTCGACCAGTTCGCCGGCACCACCGACGCCTCCATGTACTGGCAGCGCGAGTTCGGCGAGCCCGGCTCCGAGCGGTACTCGCTCCTGTCGCCGCACCACTCCCTCGACAAGATCACCACGCCGCTCCTCGTCATCCACGGCGACAAGGACTACCGCGTGCCGATAGGCGAGGCCCTGCGGCTCTGGTGGGACCTGCGGCGCACCGAGGTCGAGTCGAAGTTCCTGTACTTCCCCGACGAGAACCACTGGATCCTCAAGCCGGGCAACGCCGTCGCCTGGTACGAGACCGTGTTCGCGTTCCTGGCCCAGCACGTGCTCGGCCAGGAGTGGAAGCGCCCGGACTCGGTGGCCTGATGACGGATTTCCTGAGACTGGCCGAGGACATCGCACGCGAGGCGGGCGACATGCTGCTCGCCAAGCGGCCCACGATGTCCGAGGAGGTCGAGACCAAGTCCAGCCCCACCGACGTGGTCACCGCGCTCGACACGGCCTCGGAGGAGCTCATCCGCGAGCGCATCCTGGCCGCCAGGCCCGGTGACAGGATCCTCGGCGAGGAAGGGGGTGAGGAGCCCGGCGATTCGGACGTGCGCTGGGTCGTCGACCCGATCGACGGCACCGTCAACTTCCTGTACGGCCTGCCCGACTGGGCGGTGTCGATAGCCGTCGAGGTCGACGGCCGGGTCGTGGCCGGGGTCGTCAACGTGCCCATGCGCGGCGAGGTCTACACCGCCGCGCTCGGCGAGGGCGCCTGGCTCGGCGGTGAGCGGCTGCGCTGCAACCCGGGCGTGCCGCTCGCGCAGGCGCTGGTGGCGACCGGGTTCGGCTACTCGGTGGCCAGGCGCGCGGTCCAGGGCCAGGTGGTGGCGGAGGTGCTGCCCCGGGTGCGCGACATCAGGCGCGGCGGCTCGTGCGCGATCGACCTGTGCTCGCTCGCGGCCGGCCGCGTGGACGCCTACTACGAGCGCGGCATCAACCCGTGGGACTTCGGCGCGGCCGGCCTGGTGGCGACCGAGTCGGGGGCCAGGCTCGAAGGCCTGCACGGCAAGCCGGTCAGCCCGGAGTTCGCGCTGTGCGCGGCCCCGGGCCTCTTCGAGGAGCTGCACGATCTGCTGGCGCCGCTCGACCCGGAACGGGACGCCTGACTCCCCGCATCGCCTGGTGAGACGCGAAACGGCCGGAGCCCTGGGCTCCGGCCGTTCTGGCGTGGCTAGCGGGGCAACGGGATGCCGTGATCGTCAGCCAGCCGCCGCAGGTCCTCGATCTCGGCGGTGAGTGTGTCGGCGAGGTAGTCGTCACCGACGCTGCGGGCCTCCCGCAGGCCCTTATAAGCCTGGTCGAGGCGGTGTTCGATCGTGGTCGTGAACTCGCCCATCTCACCTACTCTCTAGGGTCCGATCCTGGTTTGGATGCAGTACGCCCATTGCCGGGTAATGGGTGTCCCGCAGGCATACCCCGGGTTGTCGCGTCCCGAAACATGAATTTCTCTCTCTCGTGCCTGACCACGGCGTCACCCACCCCTGAACATGGCTTACCGTGCGCTTATCGACACTGTGCGCAGAATGAGTGACTACAACGGGAGAGAGGTGCATCAGGCGTGCGAGTGCTGGTGGTTGAGGATGAGCGGGTGCTCGCCGACGCGATCGCGACCGGGCTGCGCCGCGAGGCCATGGCGGTCGACGTCGCCTATGACGGGGGCGGCGCCCTCGAGCGGACCTCCTACATCGACTACGACGTGATCGTGCTCGACCGCGACCTGCCGGTCGTCCACGGCGACGAGGTGTGCCGGCGCCTGGTGGAGCAGCGCAGCGCCTCGCGGATCCTGATGCTGACCGCTTCGGGCGACGTGGACGACAAGGTGGAGGGTCTCGGCCTCGGCGCCGACGACTACCTGGCCAAGCCGTTCGTGTTCATCGAGCTGGTCGCCAGGGTGCGCGCGCTCGGCCGCCGCTCCGCTCCCGCCCTGCCGCCCGTCCTGGAGCGCGCCGGCATCCGGCTCGACCCGGGCAAGCGGCTGGTGGAGCGCGACGGCAAGGAGATCGTGCTGACCAAGAAGGAGTTCGCGGTGCTCGAGGAGCTGATGCGGGCCGAGGGCGCCGTGGTCAGCCAGGAGGACCTGCTGGACAAGGCGTGGGACGAGAACATCGACCCGTTCACGAACGTGGTCCGCGTGACCATGATGACGCTGCGGAAGAAGCTGGGCGAGCCTCAGGTGATCGAGACTGTGCCCGGGGTTGGGTACAAACTGTGAGTGAAAGGCCAGAGCGCGAAGCCGGGCCGACGCATCCGATGATCAGCCCGCATTCGGCGAGGAAGGCGACGCGCGTGCAGGAGGCGCCGCCGCCCACCGGGCCGCCCGCCTGGGACGGCCCGCCGCCGCCCGGGCAGGCGCCGCCGGTCCAGCGCACGGCGATGGAGCGGGTGAAGGCGCTCCCCGCGAAGGTCAGCATCCGCTGGCGGCTGACGCTGAGCTACAGCGTGCTGTTCTTCGTGGCCGCGGCCGTCCTGCTCTACTCCATCTACGCGATCGTCGGCAGAGCGATCGCCGAAGCCTGGCTGGAACTGGACACCTCCGACCTCAACCCGGCTTATGCCGCGATCGTCCAGAACTGGTGGAGTCAGGCCAGGCAGCACGCGGTGGTGACCGCCCAGAGCACGCTCTTCAGCAGCTCGCTGATGGCCCTGGTGGGCGTCGGGATCTTGGCGATCATCCTTGGCTACTTCGTCGCCGACCGGGCGTTGCGACCGGTGGCGACGATGACCGCCACCGCGCGCAAGCTCTCCGAGAGCACCCTCGCCCACCAGCGCATCGACCTCAGGGGCCCCAATGACGAGCTGAAGGAGCTGGCCGACACGTTCGACGCCATGCTCACCCGGCTCAACGTCGCCTTCGACACCCAGCGCAGATTCGTGGCCAACGCCTCACACGAGCTGCGCACCCCGCTCACGATCAACCGGACGGTCCTCGAGATCGCCCTGTCGGACCCCGAGGCGTCCGAGGATCTCAAAGCGCTCGGCCGTACCCTCCTCGAGGTCAACGCGCGAAACGAGAAGCTCATCGAGGGACTGCTGCTGCTGGCGAGGAGCGAGCGCGAGCTCGCCGTGCGCAAGCCGCTCGACGTTCAGGAAGTCGCCCAGACGGCCGTGGAACAGGTCCAGCCGTTCGCCCAGGAACACGGGGTGACCGTGACGACCGAACTGGCCGGCGCGCCTGCCATCGGCGATCCCGTGCTGCTGGAGCGGTCCGTCAGCAACCTGCTGGAGAACGCCGTCAAGTACAACATTCCCGAGAACGGAAAAGTCTGGATCCGGACGGGAATGGCGGACGGTGCCTTGGTTGTTCAGGTGGCCAACACGGGACAGCACGTCCCGGCGTACGAGGTGAACAGCCTGTTCGAGCCGTTCAGGAGGCTGCACGCGGACCGCGTGGAATCGGCCAAGGGGGCGGGTCTGGGGCTGTCCATCGTTCGTGCGGTGGTGCAGGCGCACGGTGGAAATGTGACTGCGGTGCCGCGCGATGGTGGCGGGCTGGTCGTGACCATTCGGCTGCCAAGACGCTGAGGCTCGTGTTGCTCCGGTGCGTTCGTCCGCGTGTTGATGTACGGGGGGCGTCTCGTTCTGGCCACACATGTGGTTGGATGTGCCGTCGAACACGGTGGTGCATGACGCCAAGGCTGTGGGTTTCGCCATATTTGGCTAACCATTGCCAGCGGCAGCAGGCCCTGACGTGTTGGGAGGTTCGTTGTCCGTTCCCGCGGGGTACCGATGGGAAATCTCCTCGACGGAACGGGCACAAGATGGGCTTCCTGGACGTTAGAAGACGCGCGACGAGCGCGAAGACATATAGATGAGGGGGATGGAGTAAGCACAATGGCTACCGACTACGACAGCCCGCGCAAGACAGACGACGACCTGGGTGAGGACAGCCTCCAGGAGCTGCAGGCGCGCCGCACGGACAAGTCGTCGGGCAGCATCGACATCGATGAGACCGACCTGGCCGAGTCGCTGGAGCTGCCCGGTGCGGACCTGTCGAACGAAGAGCTCTCCCTGCGGGTCATTCCCCGTCAGGCCGACGAGTTCACCTGCTCGCGCTGCTTCCTGGTGCACCACCGCAGCCAGCTGGCCTCCGAGAAGAACGGCCAGCAGGTCTGCCGGGAGTGCGCCGCCTGATCGACTGGAGCGAAGGGCTCGGGGTAGGGACTAAGACTGACCCTGAGCAGTCGCGACCATGAGGACGGAGGCATCGCGTGGCTCAACCTGAGAAGGACAAGCAACCAGGCAACGAGGTCGCCGGCCCCGAACGCGAGGTCGGCGAACTCGTAGGCAAGCTCACCGCGCCCGGCGAGCTGGAGCCGGCCGAGCGGCGCAGGCTGCTCGGCCGACTAGCTCAGGCCCTGTCCAACGGAGCGAAGAAAGCACGCGCCAACGGCGCGGGCCGGGGACGCTGGCTGGCCGACGTCTTCCTCAGCATCGCGCCCCGCATCCCGATCAGGGACCTGCACACCCTTTCCGAGCACCACCACGGACTGACCGGCGAGCAACTCGCCGATGACCTTGTACGCACCGCCCAGAAGGCCACGATGACGGTCGGGGCCATCGGCGGAGCGCTCGCGGCGGCGGAGTTCGCCGCGCCACCCCTTCTGCTGTCGGCCCCCGCGCAGCTCGTCGCCGAGACCATCGTCGTCGCCGCCATCGAGGTCAAGCTCCTGGCCGAGCTGCACGAGGTCTACGGCATCCGCGTCGAGGGCTCCGGCGCCCAGCGCGCGGTCGCCTTCACGGCCGCCTGGGCGAAGCAACGTGGCATCGACCCCCTCACGCCCACGTCCGTCTCGCTGGCGCTCGGCGCGGCCACCAAGACCGCCCTGCGCAACCGCCTCCTCCGGACGCTCGGGCGCCACCTGACCACGCTCGGCCCCTTCCTCACGGGGGCGATCGCGGGCGGCGCGCTCAACCGGATGGCCACCAAGAAGCTCGGCGACGCCGTACGCGATGACCTGCGCGTCAAGCGGCCGGCCGTGCCCCCCGCCCCTGGTCCGCCGCGCCCCGAGTTAGACGCGTAGGCCGCTGAAGGTCATCTTGAGCAGCGCGTCGGCCAGGTCGTCCGCCGAGGCGCCGCGCGCCGGCTGATACCACTCGGTGATCGAGTTCACCGTGCCGAACAGCAGCCTGGTCACCAGGGCCGGCTCCACGTCCGGCCGGATGCTCCCCTCCGCCGCCGCCTCCTTGACCAGGTGGCTGATGAACCCGTCGAACTCCCGCCGCCGCTCCAGCGCCGCCTGCTCGGTGCTGCTGTTGCCGCGCACCCGCAGCAGCAGCGTCACGTACGGCAGCCGGTCCACGAGGATGCGCACGCTCTGCCGTACCGCCCACTCCAGGCGGTCGATCGCCGGGCCGGAGGCGGCGCGCTCGTCGCCCACCACCGCGAACAGCCCGTCGAGCGCCCGGTCGAGCGCCCGCGCCAGCAGTTGCTCCTTGCCCGGCACGTGGTAGTAGATGGCCGACTTGGTCACGCCGAGCGCCCTCGCGAGATCCTCCATGCTCGTCCCGTCGTAGCCGCGCTCGTTGAAGACGTCGACGGCGATGGCCAGCACGGACTCCGGGTCGTGTCCGCGTTTGCGCTGACGGGTGGGGGTTGGAGGGGCCATGTGCTAATTATCCCGCTTGTCGATGACTCGTCTGAGCTTGCCGACCGAGCGCTCCAGCGTCTCCGGGTCCACGACCTCGACCTCCACGCTCACGCCGACGGTGGCCTTGACGGCCTCGCGTAGCCTCTCTCCGGCCTCGGCGCGACGCGCGAAGCCCGGCCGGGCCTCGACCCGCACCGTCATCACGTCGAGCCGCCGAGGACGGGTCAGGCGGAGCTGGAAGTGCGGTGACAGGCCCTCGGTACGCAGCACGAGCTCCTCGATCTGGGTGGGGAACACGTTCACGCCGCGCAGGATGATCATGTCGTCGGTACGGCCCGTCACCTTCTCCATGCGCCGGAACGCGGGCCGGGCGGTGCCGGGCAGCAGCCTGGTCAGGTCGCCCGTGCGGTAGCGGATGACCGGCATGGCCTCCTTGGTGAGGCTGGTGAAGACCAGCTCGCCCGCCTCCGACGGCTCGCCGGTGAAGGGATCGACCGTTTCCGGGTAGAAGTGGTCCTCCCAGACGTGCAGGCCGTCCTTGCTCTCGACGCACTCGTTCGCCACGCCGGGGCCGATCACCTCGGACAGCCCGTAGATGTCCACGGCGTGCAGGTCGAAGCGGTCCTCGAGCTCCGCGCGCATCCGCTCGGTCCACGGCTCGGCGCCGAAGATCCCGATCCGCGGTGAGGACGCGCGCGGGTCCAGGCCCTGCCGCTCGAACTCGTCCAGCAGGGCCAGCATGTACGACGGCGTGACCATGACGATGTCGGGCCGCAGGTCCGTGATGAGCTGGACCTGGCGGGGCGTCATGCCGCCCGAGACCGGCACCACCGTGCAGCCCAGCCGCTCGGCCCCGTAATGGGCGCCCAGGCCGCCGGTGAACAGGCCGTACCCGTAGGCCACGTGCACGATGTCGCCGGGGCGGCCGCCGGAGGCGCGGATCGAGCGCGCCACGACCTCCGCCCAGACGTCCAGGTCGTGTTTGGTGTAGCCCACGACGGTCGGCTTGCCCGTGGTGCCGCTGGAGGCGTGGATCCTGGCCACCTGCTCGCGCGGGACGGCGAACATGCCGAACGGGTAGCAGTCGCGGAGATCCTGCTTCGTGGTGAAAGGGAATTTCGCCACATCGCCGAGCTCTTTGCAGTCGCTCGGATGAACACCAGCATTATCGAATTTTTGCCGATAAATGGGGACATTTTGGTAAGCATGGCTAAGTGTCCGCTGGAGCCGGGCGAGCTGAAGAGCTATGAGCTCGTCGCGGGAGGCCCGCTCAATGGGGTCGAGTTCGTCCGGCGCGGGGGGATCGCCGAGTCTCATGGGATTTCCACCTATCTGAGCTCTCTGCCGCGGCCGCGGAACTCCGCGACGCGCGCTCACCAACGCAAGTCTCCCTTGTCAACTGACCGAATGTTCGGTAAACACATCACCGTCCGGACCATGCTGTCAAGAGGGTGAACACCATGTTCGAGCAGCACCGCGAGACTCTGGAGAAGGCGCTGTCCGCCATCGCCGAGCGGGGATACTGGAGCGCCTACCCGGAGTCGCCGAGTCCCCGCGTCTACGGCGAGGGGGCGGCCGAGCGGGGCAAGGAGGCGTTCGAGTCCTACCTCGGCAAGCCGTTCCCCCTCGACCAGCCGGGCACCGGGTCCTGGATCGGGGCCGAGCGCTCGCCGTACGGGATCGACCTCGGCGTCACCTACCCCGAGCCGCTCGTGGACGACCTGATCGAGGCGGCCAAGGCGGCGCTGCCGGCCTGGCGGGACGCGGGGCCGCAGGCCCGCGCGCTGGCCTGCGTCGAGATCGTCCACCGGATCAACCAGCGCAGCTTCGAGCTGGCCAACGCGGTGCAGCACACGACCGGGCAGGCGTTCGTGATGGCCTTCCAGGCGGGCGGGCCGCACGCGCAGGACCGCGCGCTCGAGGCCGTCGCGTACGGCTACGCCGCCATGACGTCCTCCGCCGCGGCCGCCCGCTGGGAGAAGCCCGCCAAGGGCGACCCGCTGGTCATGGACAAGCGCTTCACGGTCGTGCCGAGGGGCGTCGCGCTGGTGATCGGCTGCAACACGTTCCCGACCTGGAACGCGTACCCGGGGCTGTTCGCCTCGCTCGTCACCGGCAACCCGGTGATCGTCAAGCCGCATCCGCGCGCGGTGCTGCCGCTCGCGATCACCGTCCAGATCGCCCGCGAGGTGCTGGCCGAGGCGGGCTTCGACCCGGGGCTGGTCTCGCTGGCTGCGGAGGAGGGCCGGGGGCTGGCCAGGACCCTCGCCACCCATCCCGACATCCGCATCGTCGACTTCACCGGCTCGACGGAGTTCGGCGACTGGCTGGAGGAGAACGCCCGCCAGGCGCTCGTGCACACCGAGAAAGCGGGGGTCAACACGATCGTCGTCGACTCCACCGACTCGTGGCGCGGCATGCTGGGGAACCTGGCGTTCTCGCTGTCGCTCTACAGCGGCCAGATGTGCACGGCGCCCCAGAACATCCTGGTGCCAGCGGGCGGGATCGAGACCGACGAGGGGCACAAGAGCTTCGACGACGTCTGCGCCGGGCTGGCGGGCGCCGTCGGCAAGCTGCTCGGGGACGAGGCCCGCGCGGTGGAGCTGACGGGGGCCATCGTCAACCCCGACGTGCTGGCGCGGGTCGAGGCCGCGCCGTCCCTGGGTGACGTGGTGCTGGAGTCGCGTGCCCTGAAGCACCCGTCGTTCCCGGACGCGGTGGTGCGGACTCCGGTGATCGTGCAGGTCTCGCCGGACCAGGCCGATGTCTACGGGCGCGAGCACTTCGGGCCGATCTCGTTCGTCATCCCGACGGGATCGACCCAGGAGAGCCTGGATGTGCTGCGCCGTACGATCAAGGCCCGCGGGGCGCTCACCGCCGCCGCCTACTCGACCTCCTCCGACGTGCTGGACCAGGCCGAACACGCCGCCGTCGACGCGGGCGTCAACCTGTCGTGCAACCTCATGGGCGGGGTCTTCGTCAACCAGTCGGCCGCCTTCAGCGACTACCACGGCACCGGCGCCAACCCGGCCGCCACCGCCTCCCTCACCGACCCCGGCTACGTGGCGGGCCGCTTCCACATCGTCCAGTCCCGCCGCCCGGCATGACCCCACCCGCCCCGTACGCGCGCGTAGGGGGCGGTCCCGGCCCCGCGCGCGTGCCGGGAAGGGGGCCACCGAGGGCTGGGCCGTGAGAGCGGGAAGGTGTGCTACGAGTGGTGACCGCTTTCCTGAAGGAGGGGTGATGGCCAAGCCGTTCGCTTCGTCGGCGGATCTCGCCGAGAAGGAGCAGTCCCTGGAGGTCCTGGCGGAGGGCGTGTACGCGCTCACCGCCGAGGGCGACCCGAACGTGGGCGCCGTCGAGGCCGAGGACTTCCTCGTCTGCTTCGAGGCGCTGGCGACGCCCGTGGCCGCCCGCCAGTGGCTGGCCAGGCTGCGCGAGCACACCGACAAGCCGATCAGGTACCTGGTGCTGTCGCACTACCACGCGGTCCGGGTGCTGGGCGCGTCGGCGTTCGGCGCGGACGTGATCGTGACGCACGACAAGACGCGCGAGCTGATCGCCGAGCGCGGCGAGCAGGACTGGGCCAGCGAGTACGCCAGGATGCCCCGCCTGTTCAAGGCGCCCGAGTCGATCCCGGGGCTGACGTGGCCGACGGCGACGTTCAGCGACACGTTCACCATCGACCTGGGCGGCGACAGGGGCGACCTGGTGCTGGCCTACTGCGGCCGGGGGCACACCGAGGGCGACCTGGTGGCCTGGCTGCCGAAGCAGCGCGTCATGTTCGCCGGCGACCTCGTCGAGTCCCAGGCCGCCCTCTACACCGGCGACGCCTTCCACCGCGAGTGGTCTGCGGCGACCCTCGACAAGGTGGCGTCGTTCGGGGCGGAGACGCTGGTCGGCGGCAGGGGAGCGGTGGCGCGCGGCAAGGCGGGCGTGGACGCGGCCATCGCCCAGACGCGTGACTTCCTCACGGTGATGCTGCGCGAGGCGGGCGCGGCCGGGACGCTGAAGGAGGCGTTCGAGCGCACACACGCGGCCCTGGAGCCCCGGTACGGATCCTGGCCGATCTTCGAGCACTGCCTGCCGTTCAACGTCTCCAGGCTCTGGGACGAGCTGCACGGCGTCGAGCGGCCGCGCATCTGGACCGCCGAGCGCGACCGCGAGGTCTGGGACCAGCTGCAGTCATGAACGCCCAGGTCATCGTCGTCGGGGCGGGCCCGGTCGGGCAGAGCGCCGCGCTGCTGCTGGCCCGCTGGGGCATCCACGTGCTCGTGCTGGACGCGCGCGCCAAGCGCGACTCCACCGGGTCGAAGTCCATCTGCCAGCAGCGCGACGTGCTCGACATCTGGGCCGCCGCCGGGGCGGGCAAGATCGCGGACGAGGGCCTGGCCTGGACCACCGCCCGCACCTACTACCGCGACCGCGAGCTGTTCTCCTGGGAGTTCGAGCGCGAGGGGCCGCTGCCGGCCTGCGTGAACATCTCCCAGACCCGCACCGAGCAGATCCTGGACGACGCCATCGCGGCGCAGCCGCTCATCGAGGTGCGCTGGAACCACGAGGTCACCGGGCTCACCCAGGACGGCTCCGGCGTGACGGTCCAGTGCGGGCAGCGGCTGCTGCGCGCGCCCTACGTGCTGGTCTGCGCGGGCGCCAGGGCCCAGCGGGTACGCCAGGCGCTCGGCGTCACGTTCGACGGGGAGACGTTCGACGACCAGTTCCTGATCTGCGACATCAAGGCCGACCTGCCCGGTTGGGAGAACGAGCGCCGCTTCTACTTCGACCCCGTCTGGAACCCGGGCCGCCAGGTGCTGATCCATCCCTGCCCGGGTGGCACGTTCAGGATCGACTGGCAGATCGCGCCCGACTTCATCCCAACAAAGGTCGATATTTCGCGAAAAATCAGGCAGATTATCGGCGACCGGCCGTACGAGCTGCTCTGGCACAGCACGTACCGCTTCCACTCCCGCATCGCCTCCCGCATGCGCGTCGGCCGGGTCCTGCTGGCCGGCGACTGCGCCCATCTGGTGGCCCCGTTCGGCGCCCGGGGGCTCAACTCCGGCGTGCCCGACGCCGAGAACGCGGCCTGGAAGCTGGCCTTCGCGCTCAACGGCTGGGCCGGTCCTGGGCTGCTGGAGTCGTACCACGTCGAGCGGCACGCGGCCGCGCTGGAGAACCTCGAGATCACCGCCGCGACCATGCGTTTCCTCGTGCCCAGGACCGTGGAGGAGCGCATGCGCAGGCGGGCCGCGCTGGAGGGCGGCCGGGCGGCGGAAGTGGACTCGGGGCGGTTCGCGGAGCCGTACTGGTACGTGGACTCGCCGCTGACGACGCCGGAGCCGACGCGGCCGTTCGGGGGCAGGCCGCCGAAGGGGGCGCTGTGCGTGCCCGCGCCCGGCGTGATCCTGCCTGACATGCGGCTCCCGGGTGGGAGATTGCGGGAGCTCTGCCGTGACGGTTTCCTGCTCCTCCTGGGTGAAATGTGCGATTCGCGTTTGTTTGCGCAGGTCCTGGGCAAGGTCATTACGGTGCCGTACGCCGTGCGCGGGTTCGCGGAGATCGACGGGCTCGCTGAGAGGCTCGGCGCCGGGCCGGATGAGGCATGGCTCATCAGGCCCGACTCCCACATCGCTGCGATCATCCCCCATGCGGGTCCGGAGCCGGTGGCGTACGCCGTCCGCCGCGCTCTCGGTGAGGAGGAGGAAACTGCGTGACTGGCCGTAGCTCGTTTCTGATCGTCGCGAACCGGTTGCCGGTGGATCGGACGATCGAGCCTGACGGAACGGCCTCGTGGCGCAGGAGCCCAGGCGGGCTCGTCACCGCGATCGCACCGGTGATGCAGCGCCGCCACGGAGCCTGGCTCGGCTGGCACGGAGCCGCCGACGAGAAGCTGGAGCCGTTCGAGCAGGATGGCATGAACCTGATCCCGATCCCGCTGTCGGCCGGCGAGGTGGAGCTCTACTACGAGGGCTTCTCCAACGCCACCCTGTGGCCGCTCTACCACGACGTGGTGGCGCCGCCGGTGTTCGACCGGGCGATGTGGGACACCTACCGCGCCGTCAACGAGCGCTTCGCGAACGCCGCCGCCGAGGCCGCCGAGAAGGGCGCGGTGGTCTGGGTGCAGGACTACCAGCTCCAGCTCGTCCCGGCCATGCTGCGCAGGCTCAGGCCCGACCTGCGGATCGGGTTCTTCCTGCACATCCCGTTCCCGCCGACCGAGCTGTTCTGGCGGCTGCCGTGGCGCAAGGACCTCGTCGAGGGGCTGCTCGGGGCCGACCTGGTGGGCTTCCAACTGCCCGGCGGGGCCTCCAACTTCCGCCGGCTGTGCCGGAGGCTGCTCGGGCTGCCGTACAAGGGGAACGAGATCTTCCTCGACGACCGGGTCGTGACCACGCAGGCCTTCCCCATCTCGGTGGACTTCGGGCAGCTCGACTCGCTGGTGCGCGATCCGCAGATCATGGCGCGGGCCAAGGAGATCAGGGTGGAGCTGGGCGACCCCGAGCACGTGCTGCTCGGCGTCGACCGGCTCGACTACACCAAGGGGATCGGGCAGCGGCTGGAGGCGTTCGGCGAGCTGCTGAAGGACGGGCAGCTGAAGGCCAACGAGGCCGTGTTCGTGCAGATCGCCACGCCCAGCAGGGAGCGGGTGGAGGAGTACAAGCGGCTGCGTGACGACATCGAGCTGCAGGTCGGGCGGATCAACGGCGAGCGCGCGCAGCTCGGCTACCAGCCGGTCCAGTATTTCCACCAGTCGTACGACCAGGCCGAGCTGGCCGCCCTCTACCTCGCCGCCGACGTCATGGTCGTGACCCCGCTGCGCGACGGGATGAACCTGGTGGCCAAGGAGTACGTCTCCTGCCACCACGACCTGCACGGCGCGCTGGTGCTCAGTGAGTTCGCCGGGGCCGCCGACGAGCTGCGCCAGGCCTACCTGGTCAACCCGTACGACGTGGAGGACGTCAAGCGGCAGATGCTGGCCGCGATGCGGGCCACGCCGCACGAGCTGGCCCGGCGGATGCGCACGATGCGCCGCCGGGTAGCCACCTACGACGTGGACCGCTGGGCCAGCGAGTTTCTCACTGCCCTGGAGTCACCTGCTTCAGAGACTTCCACGCGTCGTAGCGCTTCTTGGCGGTCCGGTTGACCACGATCTGCGCCACGGACATGCCGACGCCCATGAGCACGGCGTAGCCGATGGCCTCTCCCATGCTGACCTCGGGTGAGTCCGTGTCGATGGGCGGCTCCTTGCCGGTCGCCTTCACCCAGACGAACCCGAGGAGCTTCCTCGCTGCCCAGGCGGTCACCAGCCCCGTCAGACCGCCGATCACACGCCAGGCGATATCGGGCTTGTCCTCCGCCATGCCGATCTCCCTTCCCCTTTGTAACGAACACTAGTCTGTACCGCTTGTCGCGCCTGCGAAGCCGTACCATAAGGAGGCATGACTCAACAGCGACTACGCCATGCCTCTATGCCGGAAAAGCCGACTCTCGACGGCTTGGAGCAGGTATGGGTAGCCCGCTGGGAGGAGCAGAGCACCTACCGCTTCGACCGGTCCAAGTCGCGCGAGCAGGTCTACTCCATCGACACGCCGCCGCCGACCGTCTCCGGCTCGCTGCACGTCGGTCACGTCTTCTCCTTCACCCACACCGACATCATGGCCCGCTACCAGCGGATGATCGGCAAGTCGGTGTTCTACCCGATCGGCTGGGACGACAACGGCCTGCCCACCGAGCGCCGCGTGCAGAACGTCTACGGCGTGCGCTGCGACCCTTCGCTGCCCTACGACCCCGACTTCGTTCCACCGGACAAGCCCGGCAAACGTGAGATCTCCATCTCGCGGCGCAACTTCGTGGAGCTCTGCCACAAGCTGACCGCCCTCGACGAGCAGGCGTTCGAGGAGGTCTGGCGGCGGGTCGGCCTGTCGGTCGACTGGTCGCTGCTCTACACCACGATCAGCGACGAGGCGCGGGCGGTCTCGCAGCGGGCGTTCCTGCGTAACCTGCTGCGCGGTGAGGCCTACCTCGCCGAGGCGCCGACGCTGTGGGACGTGACCTACCGCACCGCCGTCGCCCAGGCCGAGCTGGAGGACCGCGAGTGGCCCGGCGCGTTCCACAAGATCTCCTTCTACGGCGAGAAGGGCCCGGTCTGGATCGAGACGACCAGGCCCGAGCTCATCCCGGCGTGCGTGGCGCTGGTCGCGCACCCCGACGACGAGCGCTACCAGCCGCTGTTCGGCACGTCGGTGCTGACGCCGCTGTTCGGCGTCGAGGTGCCGGTGCTGGCCCACCGGCTGGCCGAGCCCGACAAGGGCACCGGCATCGCGATGATCTGTACGTTCGGCGACATCACCGACGTCACCTGGTGGCGGGAGCTGCACCTGCCGACCCGGCCGGTCATCGGCTGGGACGGCCGGCTGCTGCCCGAGCCGCCCGAGGGCGTGGAGGCGGAGCCGTACAAGGAGCTGGCCGGGAAGACGGTCCACAGCGCGCGCGAGCGGATCGTGGAGCTGCTGCGCGAGTCCGGCGACCTCGAGGGCGACCCGAGGCCCGTCTCGCGCACGGTGAAGTTCTACGAGAAGGGCGACAGGCCGCTCGAGATCGTCACCACCCGCCAGTGGTACGTCCGCAACGGCGGTCGCGACGAGGAGCTGCGCGCGCGGCTGCTGGAGCGCGGGCGCGAGCTGAGGTGGCACCCGCCGCACATGCGGGTGCGCTACGACAACTGGGTCGAGGGGCTCACCAGCGACTGGCTGATCTCCCGCCAGCGGTTCTTCGGCGTGCCGTTCCCGGTGTGGTATCCGATCGACGAGTCGGGGCAGCCCGTCCACGACGCGCCGATCGTGCCGTCGGAGGACATGCTGCCGATCGACCCGTCCTCCGACGTGCCGCCCGGCTACACCGAGGACCGGCGCGGCGTGCCCGGCGGGTTCATGGCCGACCCCGACGTGATGGACACCTGGGCCACCTCGTCGCTGACGCCGCAGATCGCGG
Source organism: Nonomuraea sp. B19D2 (assembly GCF_040137845.1). Lineage (NCBI taxonomy): Bacteria > Bacillati > Actinomycetota > Actinomycetes > Streptosporangiales > Streptosporangiaceae > Nonomuraea > Nonomuraea sp. B19D2. Next base: position 88,548 of record NZ_JBEFAK010000014.1, read on the forward strand.
GCCGCTGGGAGAGCGACGACGACCTGTTCAAGCGGGTCTACCCCGCCGACCTGCGGCCGCAGGCCCACGAGATCATCCGCACCTGGCTGTTCTCGACCGTGGTCAGGTCGCATTACGAGTTCGGCCAGTTGCCGTGGAGCGACGTCGCGATCTCCGGGTGGATCCTCGACCCTGACCGCAAGAAGATGTCCAAGTCCAAGGGCAACGTCGTCACCCCGCTCGACCTGCTGGAGCAGCACGGCTCCGACGCGGTGCGCTACTGGGCGGCCAACGGCCGCTACGGCGTGGACACCGCGTTCGACGCCGGGCAGCTCAAGATCGGGCGGCGCCTGGCCATCAAGATCCTGAACGCGTCCAAGTTCGTGCTCGGGCTGGCCGAGAGCGAGGGCGAGATCGTCGAGCCGGTCGACCTGTCCATGCTCGCGGCCCTGTCCGACGTCGTGCGCGAGGCCACGGAGGCGTTTGAGGCCTACGACCACACCAGGGCACTGGAGGCCGTGGAGCGCTTCTTCTGGGCGTTCTGCGACGACTACCTGGAGCTGGTCAAGGCCCGGGCCTACGAGTCTGGCCCGGCCGCCGCCTCGGCCCACGCGGCGCTGCGGCAGGCGCTCGACGTGCTGCTGCGGCTGTTCGCGCCGTTCCTGCCCTTCGTCACAGAAGAGGTGTGGTCGTGGTGGCGCGAGGGGTCGGTGCACCGGGCCCCGTGGCCCGTGCTTCCGCCCGGGGCCGGGGACCCGGCCGTGCTGGCCGTGGCCTCCGAGGTGCTCGGTCAGGTGCGCAAGGCCAAGTCCGAAGCCAAGCTGTCCATGCGGGCCGAGGTCTCCAGACTGACCGTTACCGGGTCGGAAGTCGGGCTTGTCCGCCAGGCTCAGGACGACGTTTGTGCCGCAGGCAACGTGGAGGAGTTCGTCCTGGAGTATGGTGACGAGCTGAAAGTCGAGGTCCACCTGGGCTGACGTCCGGATGGCAGGACGCCGGGCGCTTGTCTCAACAGCGCCCGGCGTCCGCATGTCGGCGTGCGGAGCACGCTCCTGGTCGCCGCCGCCGGATCCTGCCTGGCGTTCCTGTGGCCGGTCACCTCGCCCCTGCGCACGATGCGCGAACTGCCCGTCAGCGGTCACACCCTCGTGTAGGGAAGGTCTGCTCCTGGCTTTATCGGCGCGCATCCTGGGCGCGGACATGCCAGTCTTGAACACGTGTTGCCCGACCGCCCAACCAAGCTCGTGCCGCCCGCGCTGGCCAAGATGGCCGCGTGGTGCGTGTGCCTGATCCTCGTCGGCGTGGTCGTCTACTTCTTCGCCCTGATCATCGCCCGGCTCACGTTCGTGGCGCTGCCCGTGGCGATCGCGCTGCTGCTGACCGCGCTGCTGTTCCCGCTGACCAACAACCTCCGCCAGGCGGGCATGCGGCCCATCTACGCCACCTGGATCACCATGCTGGTGGCCCTGGCCGTGCTCGTCGGCACGGGGTGGCTGGTGGGGGCGCGGGCCAGCGACGAGTTCCCCAACCTGGTCCAGCAGGTGCAGGCGACCGCCAGATCGGTCCAGGACTGGCTGATCACCGGCCCGCTGCACCTCAAAGAGGCGCAGATCACCGGCTACGTCGACGAGATCGCCAAGATGGTCAACCAGCAGCGCACGGCCATCACCGGCACCGTGCTGTCGGCCGGGGCGGTCGCCTTCGAGGTGCTCGCCTCCATCGTGCTGCTGCTGTTCGTGACGTTCTTCCTGCTCAAGGACGGCGACCGGATCTGGGCGTGGGTTCTGCGGGGGTTCGGCGAGGTCGCGCCGCGCGTGGACCGGGCCGGGCGGGCCGCCTGGGCGACGCTCTCCCACTACGTGCAGGGCACCGTGGCCGTCGCCGCCGTGCACGGGCTGATCATGGGCATCGTGCTGGCGGGCATGGGCGTGCCGCTGTGGGCGCCGCTGGCCGTGCTGATCTTCTTCGCCAGCTTCATCCCCATCGTCGGCATCTTCTTCGCCGGCACGGTCGCCACGCTCGTCACACTGGGCGCCAAGGGGCTCGTCTACGCGCTGATCTTCCTGGGCATCCTCATCGTCGAGCAGCAGCTGGAAAACCACGTGCTCCAGCCGCTGATCGTGGGGCGGGCACTGAACTTCCACCCGCTGGCGATCATCCTGGTGCTCGCCATCGGCGGCATCCTGGCGGGCATCGCGGGGGCCGCGGTGGCGGTGCCGGTGGCCGCGGTGATCTACCGGGCGCTGCCCGAGCTCAGGCACAAGCCCCCCGCCCTGCCGCCGCCCTCCCATCACGAGGTCCCTCCTGACGAGGGCCCTGGTGAGGAGGGCGGCGGGCCCCGCGAGGCGCCGCCGCAGGGGGACGCCGGAGGGCCGGGCGGACCTGGCGCGGGCGAGGCCGGGCCGCAGGGGGAAACCGGGGAGCGGGGCGGTGAGAATGCCGGTCCGCGCCGTGAGGATGGCCGAGGGGTGGACACGGAGTAACCTCGTCACCCGTGACTCGTTCCTCCCTCACCACCGGGCCGCCGTCCGGCACCCCCGTTCCCGTGAGCACGACACTCCACCTGCGCGACTGGTGCAACGGCATCGCGGGCAGGAAGGCGTACCTTGAGGCTGAGGGGCGCAGCGCCGCCATCGCCACCGAACACCAGGACTACGAGGTGAACCCTTGAGCAACGTCGAGGTCCTCATCCAGCGGCTCGACGCCGAGCTGCCGATGCCCTCCTACGCCCACCCGGGAGACGCGGGCGCCGACCTCTACGCGGCCGAGGACGTCGAGCTGCTGCCCGGTGAGCGGGCCGTTGTCGGCACGGGGGTGGCGATCGCCCTGCCCGACGGCTACGCCGCGTTCGTGCACCCGCGTTCGGGGCTGGCGGCCAGGCACGGCGTCACGCTGGTCAACGCGCCCGGCACCGTCGACGCCGGATACCGCGGCGAGATCAAGGTGACGCTGATCAACACCGACGCCAAGGAGCCGTTCCGCCTCCAGCGGGGCGACCGCGTGGCGCAGCTCGTGGTCCAGCGGGTCGAGCGCGCGGCCTTCTACGAGGTCGAGCGGCTGCCGGGTTCGGTGCGCGGCGCCAACGGGTTCGGATCTACCGGACGATGATCAATGGGCCGCGCTGACGGCCCCGCGAGCGAGGAGAGTGAGGAACGTGTTCCGACGTCGTCGTCGTGAGCAGCCGGAACAGGTGGCCGAGCAGGAGCCTGCCGCCCCTATGCGAGAGTCCGGCCCGTGGGACGCCGACGAGCCCCACCCGGAGAGCGACAGGATCGACCTCGGTGGCCTGCGGCTGCCGCACAACCCCGACTTCGACGTACGCCTGGCCTCCGTCGGGGACCAGCACGTCGGCGTCGTCGTCCTCTACGAGGAGAGCTCCCTGCAGCTTCAGGCCCTGGCCGCGCCACGGAGCTCGGGCCTGTGGGACGAGGTCAAGACCAAGATCCTCGCGCAGGCCAAAAACCTGGAGGAGCGGGAAGGCCCGTTCGGCAGCGAGCTGACCGGCGAGATGAAGGTCGACGACACCAGCCGCCCCGCTCGTTACCTCGGCATCGACGGGCCCCGCTGGTTCCTGCTCGCGGTGATCTCCGGCAAGGCGGCGCTCGACGAGACGGTCGCGGCGGCGTACCTGGAGTTCCTGAAGGACGTCGTGGTCGTGCGCGGCGACGAGCCCATGGCCCGTGAGGAGCCGATTCCGCTGCGCCGTCCCAACGAACAGGCAGGCGAGAAGCCGGATGAGCGGCCCGGGCTCAACCCGTTCAGACGAGGGCCTGAAATAAGCGAGATTCGCTAAGGGCTGACATCGGGCCGACATCACATAGGCTGATTCATCATGAGTACGGCAGAGCCTCCGAAACGCGGGGGATTGCGCGGGTTCTTCAGTCGGCTGGCCTCACCCCAGTCCGAAATCGAGGCCCAGGAACTACGGGAAGACGCCGACGAGGTGGGCGCGACCCCCATCGTCTCGTGCGGCGGGCGCCGGCGCTTCTGCGTAGCGGGTACGCTACGTACAGTGACATTGCGACCGAGGGGCGGCGCTCCGGCCCTTGAGGCCGAGCTCTACGACGGGTCCGACGTGATCGACCTCGTCTGGCTCGGCCGCCGCAAGATCGCGGGCATCGAGCCCGGCCGCACGGTCAAGGCCGAGGGCCTGGTCAGCGTCCAGGACGGGCGCAAGGTGATGTTCAATCCGCGTTACGAGCTGCGCCCAGGGAGTTGACACGTGAGTGCTGAGGCGGAAGAGGTCGCCCACGACACCGTTGAAGCGGCGGTGCGAGCCCAGCTCGCCAAGGCGTTCGGCGGTGTGCGCGGCATCATCGAGGCGGCGGTCCCGACGATCGCGTTCACGCTCAGCTGGATCATCACCGAGGACCTGAAGCTGTCGCTCATCGTCAGCGTCTCGCTGTCGGTCCTGCTGCTGCTGGTCAGGATCGTGCAGCGGTCCACGCCGCAGTTCGTGATCAACAGCCTGATCGGGATCGCGATCGGCGCGTTCTTCGCCAGCCGCAGCGGTGACGCGAAAGACTACTTCCTGCCCGGCATTCTGTGGAACGGCGGCTACATGGTGGCGATGCTGCTGTCGATCGTCACCCGCTGGCCGGTGGTGGGCTTCCTGATCGGCTCGGTCACGGGCGACCCGACCGCCTGGCACAAGGACCCGGGCATCGTGAAGCTGTGCACCCGGCTGACCTGGCTGCTCATGCTGCCCTGCGCGGTCCGGGTGGCCGTGCAGGCACCGGTGTATCTGTTCGGCGGCGGCGACCAAGCGGTCGCCGCCCTCGGTCTCGCCAAGATCGCCATGGGCTGGCCGCTGCAGGTGGCGGCCCTCGCCGCCATGCTCTGGATCCTGGGCCGCGGCCGCACCCCGATCAAACCGGTGGCTCCGGCCTGACCTCGGTCATGTTTCGCCCGTGGCTCTAGGCTGCTGCTCTTCGGCCCGCTGACGGCCGAAGGACTGCACATCACCGTGGCCGACCTCGTCTCGGCGCCGTACGTGGAGATCACCCTGGCGATGATGCGCCGCTTCGGCGTCGAGGTCGAGCGCGCAGGCGACACCTTCCACGTGCCGCCCCAGCCGTACGTGGCCACCGACTACACCATCGAGCCGGACGCCTCCACGGCAAGCTACCCGCTGGCCGCCGCCGCGCTCACCGGCCACAGCGTCACCATCCCGGGCCTGGGCTCGGCCTCGCTCCCGGGCGACGTGCGCTTCGCCGAGGTGCTCGGCCGGATGGGGGCCATGGTCTGTTCCAGAGTTGAGAGGTGTCCATCGCGCAGCGGCGTCCGGGCTGCCTGCGCATGAGTCACTGCAGTCGGTGGTCCGTCGGCGCCGCTGGTTACAGCCGGTTCTCTCCATGGGTGATGTTGTGCTGGATCGCCTTGAGCGTGCGGTGACGAAGGTAGTCGCCGTTCTCCTGGCTCAGTCGGTGGAAGCAGCCCGGTCCAGCGCATTGGAGGCGGCCCTGTCCAGATCGGGATCGAGCGCGTTTCGTAGAGTCACGACTGCTTCTTGCCGCAGCATCAGCCGGCCGATCTCCGTGTCGTGGCCTGGCGCGGGCAAGCCGGCTGCTCCGGCGTGCTCGTATGCCGCCTGGGCTTCCTGCCGCAGGGCCACGTGCAGGATCCTGAGCCGCTCGCGCGCCGCCACGCCACGGCCACCTCGCTCGCCCATGGCGAGCAGGTCGAGGACCTCGTCCACGAACTCGCCGTCGAGCCCAGTGATGCGCAGTGCCAGATCCACGGCCATCCGGATGATCTCCGGCAGCTTGTCAGGGCAGGGGTCGGCGGCCAGGCTGGCAATGCGGGGATCGGCGGGGGCCAGGTCACGTATCTGCCTGTTGAGGAACAATGCGGGCCGTGGACCTGGAGCCGGCTGGGACCACGAGCCCGGGGAGCGCTCGCGGATGAACTTAACTGATCGGGATTGTCGAATGCCGTCATCGTGTTGAGGTACTGAGGTACTTTGGTGCAGAGGGATAGGTGATTTCAATGACCATGCCAAACCCGGGCGGGAAGCGGCAGGCGCCGTTGAAGGTCGATCTGGCAACAGACAAGCTCATCACGCAAGGTGCGCACTTCCTTGGGATGACCAAGAAGGACCTCGTGAATGTCGCGGTCCGTGCCTATCTCGACCAGCAGCGTGAGGAGATCCGTCGAGGCATGATCGAGTCAATGAAGGTGCTCGATGGCTCCCTGAGCTCGGGTGTGTCCTTGCTCACGGGGCTCTCCGCCGAGAGGATCGAGGAATTGGGCGGCGTAGGAGACTGGGAGGAATAGCCTCACCGATGGCACATGTCCGGCCCACGATCCGGGTCCTTCGCCATTATCTGAGGATCCCCATCCCTCCAGCAAACCTTCCGCTGGAGAACGTCGAGCATCCGCTCCTGGACAAGGCCTCCCGCCAGTTCGCTGACCCTGATATCGCTCATGAGCGGATACGTGCGGCAGACGACACGGTTCTGTTCAAGGTCAAGGTGCAGCGATGGCGGGGAGCGGTGTGGAGAGATGAGCCTGCTGCGGACGTAAAGGCATGGCTTGTGGCTGGGGGATGCGCGAGGAGGGCTCCGGGGACGATTTCTATTCCGCGCTCATTGCCGAAACGAGAGCCGCCCGTGCCCGGTACAACGCCGAGCATGACAAGCCACTAGTCACTGACACATACAGCGCCCATCTACTGCCTGGCCCCGATGATCACGACCGCTATCGTGTGGAAAGCGCGACACGGTTTGCGTTGCGCCTCAATCGCATCATTCGTGACCTGGTCCGTGGCTCGCTCCGTGACGGGCATGAGCACGCGGCCGACTTCTCGGGCTTCAGGCTTGGCATCTTGATCAGGGCCGAGGATGGGCATGAAACTTATGCCGCGATCCGCATCACCGGCTCCGTTCCGCACGACCTGATCACGCTTATCCTCAGCCGGATGCCTGGCTGTCCCCCTGAAGCGTGGTTCCCAGAGGTGGCTCTGCCTGAGCGTGATCTGCTGCCGGCTGAGCAAGTGTGGTCCAACCTGATGGATCCCAAAGCGGCCGCCCAACTCCTTGACGAGGAGTAGGGCGGGTCCGGCGCATCAGCGGTCGGAACAAGCTGTTGCCAACCACTCGCTCCAGGCAGCATGTTCACGTTGAACACCCACCACGGGCCCGGGTGGGTGTCGCTTCAAGATCGCACAATCTCCGGGGTCTCTTCCAACGTCCCGTGATGACCATTGCTCTGACCAGCCTCACCGTCCGTTGATCATGGCCGAATGTGGCCAGCCCCCTTGCCCGAAGGGTGCTTAAACTGCGCCGCATGACCTCTGAGCGGAACCGCGAGCTGGTAAAGCGGGCATGGCGATCATTCTCCACTCGGGATAAGGATTTGATCGCGACATTCTTCACCCAGGACGCGGAGTGGCTGGCTCCGCCCGGGAACGCGACCGCCGTGGCGCTCGGCGGATCACACCACATGGTGGGCAGGGACGCCATCGTCTGTTTCCTCACCGTCGACTTCCCGCGCATGTTCGTCGCCGATGTGGCGGTGGATTTCCGCGGGTTCTACGCCGACGGCGACGTGGTCGTGGTGGAGGAGACCATGCAGGCCACGCTGGCCAACGGCAACGCCTACCGCAACGACTACTGCTTCGTCTTCGAACTGCAGGACGGGCTGATCCATCGGGTGCGCGAGTACATGGACACCGCCAACGGGCATCGCATGGTGTTCGATGAGGCGTGAGGGCAGGGAATTGCGGATCAGCCTTTCGCGGCACAAACGACATCAAGCAGGAATTGTTGCATCTGTTGTGGTGCTGGCTACCTGCCGCACTAGCGCTGCGCCTGGCTTGGATGTCCTTGACGTGTGAGTAATCGGGGTCGCGTCCGAGGGGTGCGGGGACCGGCAGGTCCCCGCCTGGGGGTGTGGGGGCGTGCCGCCACACAACGCAGCCCGAGCTCTTGTCGCGCGAAGCGCCCCATGCGAGGACCGTGCCTTTGCGGGGTCGAAGGGGCGGAGCCCCTGGGAGGCAGGGCCCGAGTGCTCGCATGGCGCGTAGCGCCCCCTGATGCGAGGACCTTGCTTTTCGCCCCCGGGACCCTTGGACCCTCGGACCCCGCCCGTGCTGGCTAGTGCTGGGAGAGGAGGTGGGCGAGTTCCTGCTCGACCTCCTGGTTGGCCACGAACAGCAGCTCGTCCCCCGCCTCCAGCGGATCGTCCGCCGTCGGCACCAGGACCCGGCCCTCCCGGAGGATCGCCACCAGGGCCGCGTCCACCGGCCAGGGGACCGAGCCCGCGCGCTGGCCCACCACCGGGGCGTCCTCCGCCAGCGTGAGCTCCACCAGGTTGGCCTGGCCCTGGCGGAAGGTCATCAGGCGGACGAGGTCTCCGACGCTGACCGCTTCCTCCACCAGTGCGCTCAGCAGGCGCGGGGTGGAGACGGCGACGTCCACGCCCCACGACTCGTTGAAGAGCCACTCGTTGTTGGGGTGGTTGATGCGGGCCACCACGCGCGGCACGCCGTACTCGGTCTTGGCCAGCAGCGAGACGACCAGGTTGACCTTGTCGTCGCCGGAGGACGCGACCACGACGTGGCAGTTGTTGAGGCCGGCCTCGTCCAGGGAGGCGATCTCGCAGGCGTCGGCGAGGAGCCACTCGGCGCGCGGCACGCTGTCGATCTTGATGGCCCGGGGGTCGATGTCGATGAGCAGGACCTCGTGGCCGTTCTCCAGGAGTTCGGCCGCGATGGAGCGGCCGACGGCGCCTGCTCCGGCGATGGCGACGCGCATCACTCCTCCTCTTCCGGTGCCGCGGCGAGCACCTTGTTGACGCGGTCCATGTCGTTCTCCGCGGCGATGACGTGCAGCACGTCGCCCTCCTGCACCACGGTGTCCTCCGTGATGGTCAGGGCCTCACCCATGCGGTTGATGAAGGCGGCGCGGGTGCGTACGCGCGCTTCGAGGTCGACGACGCGGGTGCCGATCCACTCGGGGTGCACGGTGACCTCGGCCAGGATGATGGTGCCCGTGGGGTCGCGCCAGAGCGGCTCGGCGCCCTCGGGGAGGATGCGACGCATGATCTGGTCGGCCGTCCAGCGGACGGTCGCCACCGTGGGGATGCCCAGCCGCTGGTAGACCTCGGCCCGTCGCGGGTCGTAGATGCGGGCCACCACGTTGTCCACGCCGAACGTCTCGCGGGCCACGCGAGCGGAGATGATGTTGGAGTTGTCGCCGCTGGAGACCGCGATGTACGCGGCGGCGGACTCGATGCCGGCCTCGGTGAGCACGTCGCGATCGAAGCCGATGCCCGTCACCCGCCGTCCCCGGAATCCGGCGCGCAGCCGCCGGAACGCCTGCGGGTCGCGGTCGATGATGGCGACGGAATGGCCGCTGTCTTCGAGGATGTGGGCGAGAGTCGAGCCGACCCGGCCACACCCCATGATCACTATATGCATTTCCCCCCGCATGTTCGCGGTCGGCCGGTTGCTGGACTCCAGTATGGCCCGAAGGGGGAGCGCCTCGTTTTGGGGCCTCGGCATGGGGCTAGCATCTCGTTACGTGGCGAAGGTAACAGATCTGGTTAAACGCTTGCTCGTGGGGCGGGCCCTACGCAGCGGGCAGCTGCACGAGCAGCTCCTCCCCAAACGGATCGCACTACCGGTTTTCGCGAGCGACGCGCTCTCCTCTGTGGCGTACGCGCCGCAAGAGATTCTGGTCATCCTGTCCCTGGCCGGCGTCTCCTTCTATGCATACAGCCCCTGGGTCGCGATCGCCGTCGTGGTGGTGATGCTCACCGTCGTGGCGTCGTACCGGCAGAACGTGCACGCCTATCCCAGCGGCGGCGGCGACTACGAGGTGGCGACCACCAACCTCGGCAAGAACGCCGGGCTCACCGTCGCCAGCGCGCTGCTGGTCGACTACGTGCTGACCGTCGCGGTGTCCGTCGCCAACGGCGTCGACTACGTCGGCGCCACCATCCCGTTCGTGGCCGAGCACAAGCCCGCCGTCGCCATCGTCATCGTCGTCCTGCTCACCGTGGTCAACCTGCGCGGCATCCGCGAGTCCGGCGTCGCCTTCGCCATCCCGACGTACGGATTCATGGTCGCCGTGCTGCTCCTGATCGCCTGGGGCGGGTTCCGGCTGCTGGTGCTGGGTGAGGAGCTCCAGGCGCCGAGCGCCCAGTTCACCATCGAGCCCGAGCAGACCAACCTGGCCACCTTCGCCGCCGCGTTCCTGATCCTGCGCGCGTTCTCCTCCGGCTGCGCCGCCCTGACGGGCGTCGAGGCCATCAGCAACGGCGTGCCCGCGTTCAGGAAGCCCAAGAGCAAGAACGCCGCCACCACGCTGCTCATGATGGGCCTGGTCGCGATCACCATGTTCGGCGGCATCATCGCGCTCGGCCTGGCCTCCGGAGTGAAGGTGGCCGAGCCGGCGGTGGTCGCGGATCACCTGCTCAAGCCTGACGGCACGCCCGTCGGCCCCGACTACTACCAGCAGCCGATCATCTCCCAGGTGGCCGACGCGGTGTTCGGCGGCGGGTCGCTGCCGTTCATCGTGATCTCGGCGGTGACGGCGCTGATCCTCTTCCTGGCGGCCAACACCGCCTTCAACGGCTTCCCGGTGCTCGGCTCCATCCTGGCGCAGGACCGTTACCTGCCGCGCCAGCTCCACACCCGCGGCGACCGGCTGGCCTTCTCCAACGGCATCGTCATCCTGGCGGCCGGCGCGTGCCTGCTGCTGTGGGGCTTCCAGGCCGACGTCAGCCGCCTGCTGAACCTCTACATCGTCGGCGTCTTCGTCTCGTTCACGCTCAGCCAGACCGGCATGGTCATCCACTGGACCCGCCACCTGAAGACCGAGACCGACCCCAAGGTGCGCCACCAGATGCACCGCTCCCGCGTGATCAACTTCTTCGGCGGGATCATGACCGGACTGGTCCTGGTGGTCGTGCTGCTGACGAAGTTCCTGGTCGGGGCGTGGATCGTGTGCATCGCGATGCCGATCCTGTTCCTCATGATGAAGGGCATCAGGGGCCACTACGACAAGGTGGCCGCCGAGCTGGAGCTGACCGACGAGTACGAGCCGGCCATGCTGCCCGCGCGCAACCACTCGATCGTGCTCGTCTCCAAGCTCCACAAGCCGACCATGCGCGCCCTCGCCTACGCCCGCGCCACCAGGCCGTCCACGCTGGAGGCCGTCACGGTGGGCGTCGAGGGCGAGGAGGCGCGCAAGCTGCAGGAGGAGTGGGAGCGGCGGGGCATCCCGGTGCCGCTCAAGATGCTCGACTCGCCGTACCGCGAGATCACCCAGCCCATCCTCGACTACGTCAAGAGCCTGCGGCGGCGCTCGCCGCGCGACGTGGTGACCGTGTTCATCCCCGAGTACGTGGTCGGCCGCTGGTGGGAGCACCTGCTGCACAACCAGAGCGCGCTCAGGCTGAAGGCGCGGCTGCTGTTCAAGCCGGGGGTCATGGTGACGAGCGTGCCCTGGCAGCTGCACTCCTCCGACCGGCTCAAGGGCAGGCCCGAGCCGTTCGCTCCCGGGGCCGTGCGCCGCCCGTGGCACGAGACCGTCAAAGATGAGGAGCACCTCCGGGCATAGGGTGTTCCTGTGGAACAGGCATCTCTCGAGCTGACGGTAGGTCCGGTCGCCCACGGCGGCTGGTGTGTGGCGCGCCATGAAGGGCGCGTGGTGTTCGTCCGGCATGCGTTGCCCGGCGAGCGCGTGATCGCCCGCGTCACCGAGGAGACCGCCCGGTTCCTGCGCGCCGACGCCGTGGAGATCCTGGAGGCCTCGCCCGACCGGGTGGTGCCGCCCTGCCCGTACGCGGGCCCGGGGCGGTGCGGCGGCTGCGACTGGCAGCACGCCACGGTGCAGGCGCAGCGGCGGCTCAAGGCGCAGGTCGTGGCCGAGCAGCTGCAGCGGCTCGCGGGCATCTCGCGCGAGGTCGTGGTGGAGGAGGTGCCGGGGGCCAAGGACGGGCTCGGCTGGCGCACGCGGGTGCAGTTCGCCGCCCTGCCCAGTGGTGAGCTGGGCTTCCGGCGGCACCGCTCGCACGAGATCGAGGTCGTGGACGCCTGCCTGATCGCCCATCCCGAGGTGGAGGCGGTCGGGGCCGAGCAGCGCTCCTGGGCGGGGGCGGCCGGCGTCGAGGTCATCGCGTCCTCGGCCGGCGACCGGGCCGTGGTGGTCAAGCCCAAGCCGCGACGCAGTGTCGCGGTGCCCGATCTCGACGCGCCCGCCTCGATCCTGCTCGACCAGGGCAAGGGCCGCACGGAGCCGCGGCGCGGCTCCGGGGTGCTGCGCGAGCAGGTGGGCGACCGGGAGTTCCGGGTGGCGGGGAGCGGCTTCTGGCAGGTGCACCCGGGGGCAGCCGAGACGCTGCTGGACGCGGTGCTGGCGTACGCGGCGCCGGAGCCGGGGGAGTGGGCGCTCGACCTCTACTGCGGGGTGGGGCTGTTCGCGGCCGGGCTGGCCGAGGCCGTGGGGCCGTCCGGCGCGGTGTTCGGCCTGGAGTCGGAGGCGGCCGCCGTACGCGACGCCCGGGCCAACCTCCGCGACCTGCCGCAGGCCCGGGTGGAGCGCGGCCGGGTCGAGGAGGCGCTGGACCGCTTCCAGATCGAGCGCGCGGACCTCGTGGTGGTGGACCCGCCACGTTCCGGGCTGGGGCGCGAGGTGGTGGAGCGGATCGCCTCGCTGGAGGCCCTGCGCATCGTGTACGTGTCGTGCGACCCGGCCACGCTGGCGCGGGATCTGGCCTGGCTGGCTGAACGCAGCTACACCCTGTCCGATATGCGGGCTTTTGATGCATTTCCCATGACCCACCACGTGGAGTGCGTGGCGCTGCTGTCCCGAGGTTGACCTCGACCTCACTTGAGGTTGCACAGTGGACCGCATGGAGAGCTTCAAGATCGGCGTCATCCTGCCCGGGGTCAACGTCATGCGCCGGGACGGCATCGACCTGCGAACGGCGGCCCGGCACGCCGAGAACGCCGGGCTGGACGGCGTGTGGCACGGCGACCACCTGGCCATCGGGGGGCCGGCGCTGGACGGCCCGATCGCCCTGGCCACCGCGGCGGCGGCCACCGCCGAGATCAGCGTCGGCACGAGCGTGTTCATCCCCGCGATCCGGCCCCTCGCCTGGGCCGCCAAGCAGATCGCGACCTTGCAGTACGTCTCCGGCGGCCGCCTCGTGCTGGGCGTGGGTTCGGGCGGCGGGCCCGGGCAGTGGGCGGCGGCCGGGGTGCCCTACGGCTCGCGTGGCCGCCGTACCGACACGGCCCTGGAACTGCTGCCCCGCCTGCTGGCGGGCGAGGAGGTACGGCTGCCCGACGAGCCCGGCGAGCCGCCGGTCCGGCTGGCCCCTGCTGCGGCGATGCCGCCCGTGTGGGTCGGCAACGCGTCCGCGGTGGCGATCCGGCGGGCCGCGCGGCTGGGCGACGGCTGGTTCCCGTCCCTGATCTCGCCCGCGAAGGTGGCCGAGGGCCGGGCCCGCCTCGCCGAACTGGCCGCCCAGCACGGCCGCCCCACGCCGGTCATCGCGATCGGCGGCGCTGGCGCCCTGGGAACCGGGCCCGGCCTTCCGTCCCGGGAGGAGATCGCGTCGGGCATCAGCGCGGCCTACGGGCGCCCCCTGGAGGAGGTCGTCCCGATCCCGCTCACCGGCCATCCGAAGGAGGCCGCGGAGCAGCTCGCCGCCTACCGCGAGGCGGGGGCGAGCCACGCGATCATCGGCATCTCGGGGGGCGACTGGCGGACCCAGGTGGACCTGCTGGCCGAGGCCCGGAGCCACCTGCGCCTATGAGCGAGTCGCCTCGTAGCCGGGGAGTGCGGCCGGGGTGGTCCGGGCCGCCGGGCGCATGGTCAGCACCAGTACGGCCAGGCCGGCGAAGATGACCGCGGCGACGACGCCGGTGACGTGCAGGCCGGCGGTGAACGCCGCCCGCGCGGCGTGCAGCAGTTCCGCGCCCTGGCCGGCGGGAAGGCGCTCGCCGGCGGCGATCGCGCCGGCCAGCGAGTCGGACGTGCCGTCCATCCGGCTGCGGTAGACCACCGCCGCCACCACGCCGAGCAGCGCGAAGCCGAGCGAACCGCCGAAGTAGTTGCCGGTCTCCGACATCGACGCCGCCGAGCCGGCGCGCTCCGGCGGTACGGAACCCATGACCAGCCCGGTGCCCAGCGCGAACAGCGGGCCGGTGCCCAGCGCGAGCACGGTGATGCCGATCATCACCAGCGGCAGGGCGCTCGCACCGTCGACGGCCACCAGCAGCAGGCTGCCCAGCGCCGACGCCACCAGCCCGCCGGCGATCGCGGTCGTCTGCTTCACCCGCCGGGCCAGCGCCGGCGCGGCCATGGTGCCGACCGCCACGCCCAGACCCATGGGTGCGAACAGCACCGCCGAGGCGACCGGCGAGAAGCCCAGCACGCCCTGCAGGTACTGGGTCACCAGCAGGCCCGTACCGGCCATGGCGACTCCGGCGAAGACCAGCCCGACGAGTACGGCCGTGAACGGGCGGTTGCGGAACAGCCGCAGGTCCAGCAGCGGCGTCTCCAGCCGCAGTTGCCGGCGTACGAACAGGAATCCGATGGCCGCGCCGACGACGAGGGTCACCGCCGGCACGACCCGCACGCTCTCGACGGTCAGTTGCTTGATGCCGTAGACCATCAGCAGCACCGCCGCGAGCGACAGCCCGACGCTGGCCAGGTCCAGCCGGCCGGCCTGGTCGCTGCGGAACTCCGGCAGCAGGACCGGCCCGGCGAGCACCAGCACCGCCATCGCCGGCACGGCGACCAGGAACACCGAACCCCACCAGAAGTGCTGGAGCAGGAATCCGGCGAGCACGGGCCCGAGCGCGCCGCCGGTGAACTGGCAGGTCGCCCAGATCGCGATGGCCAGCCCGCGCTGTCGTTCGTCGCGGAACATGTTGGTGATCAACCCGAGTGTGGACGGCGCCAGGGTCGCGCCGGCGATGCCCAGCAGCGCACGCGCGACGATCAGCATCAGCGGGCCGGCCGCGAAGGCGGCCACGACCGACAGCACCGCGAACGCCGCTCCGCCGATCAGCAGCAGCCGCCGGCGGCCGATCCGGTCGCCGAGCGTGCCCATCGTGATGACCAGGCCGGCCACCATGAATCCGTAGCTGTCACTGATCCACAGCTGCTGGACGTTGGTGGCACCCAGGTCGGCGCTCAGCTGTGGGAGCGCGAGGAGCAAAGCCGTCGTATCTATCGCGACGAGCAAGGTCGGCAGCATGAGGACGCCCAGTCCCAGCCATGCCCGGTTGACTCGCATATCCGAAACTTCCTGTTCTCTCGACGTTTCGCCGGTTGGTCGGAGCGGTCGAGGGCTTCTTGACATCGGCACGGGTGAAAAACTCGTGCGAAGAAATCTGGCGAGGGTATGTCAAGACGACGGCGGCGGCTCCGACCAACGGGTCGAAGGGCCCAGCCGGGGCCCCGCGAAGCACGAGGAGTACGAGATGAAGTTCCTGATCAGCATGCATATCAACCCGGCCGTGCTGGACGCGCTGACCGACGCGGAGAAGACGGCGATCGGCGAGGGCCACGGCAGGTTCATGGAGGAGCTGAAGAGGTCCGGCGAGCTGATCCTCACGCAGGCGCTGGTCGACCCGTCACAGGCCGCTGTGGTGTCCGTACGCAACGGCCAGCCTGTGGTGACCGACGGCCCTTTCCTGGAGGCGAAGGAGTTTCTGGGCGGCTTCTACCTGATCGACTGCGAGAACAAGGAGCGGGCGATCGAGCTGGCGGCGCAGATCCCGGACGCCGCGATCGAGGGCCTGGGGATCGAGGTGCGACAGGTGATGTTCTCTGACGGACAATTGGAGGCATGACGGCATCAACCATTGGGGACCTGCTGCGTGAGCTCACGCCGCAGGTCCTCGGCACGTTGGTACGCCGGTACGGCCAGTTCGAAGGGTGCGAGGACGCCGTGCAGGAGGCCGTACTCGCCGCCACCGTGCAGTGGCCGGCCGAGGGAGTGCCGGACAACCCGCGCGGCTGGCTGGTGACTGTCGCGTCCCGGCGGCTCATCGACCAGATGCGCAGCGACCACGCGCGCCGCGAGCGGGAGTCGGCGGTGGCCACCGAGGTGACGCCCGAGGACGTGCCGGACACCGACGACACCCTCGTCCTGCTCTTCCTGTGCTGCCATCCGACGCTGACCGCGGCCTCCCAGACCGCCCTGACGTTGCGGGCGGTCGGCGGCCTGACCACCGCTGAGATCGCCCGCGCGTTCCTGGTGCCGGAGGCCACGATGGCGGCCAGGATCAGCCGGGCCAAGCAGCGCATCAAGGCCGCCGGCAGCTCGTTCAGCCTGCCGGACGGCGCGGAGCGCGAGGAGCGGCTGCGGGTCGTCCTGCACGTGCTCTACCTGATCTTCAACGAGGGCTACACCGCCTCATCGGGCAGCGAGTTGCACCGCGCCGACCTCGCGCACGAGGCGATCCGGCTGGCCAGGATGGTGCACGCGCAGCTGCCCGAGGACGGCGAGGTGACCGGGCTGCTCGCGCTGATGCTGCTGACCGACGCCCGCCGGGAGGCGCGTACGACGGCGACCGGCGACCTGGTGCCGCTGGACGAGCAGGACCGCAAGAAGTGGGACCGCGCGCTGATCGACGAGGGCATGGAGCTGGTCAAGGCGTCGCTGGCCGGCCCGGCGCTGGGGCCGTACCAACTGCAGGCCGCCATCGCCGCCACGCACGCCGACGCGGCCACGGCCGAGGAGACCGACTGGCCGCAGGTGCACGCGCTCTACCTGATCCTGGAGCGGATCGCGCCCAACCCGATGGTCACCCTCAACCGGGCGATCGCGCTCGCCAAGACCGAGGGCCCGCAGGCCGGGCTGGCCCTGCTGGCCACGTTGGACAGCGACGAGCGGATGGCCGGGCATCACCGGCTGCTGTCCGTGCGGGCGCATCTGCTGGAGGAGACCGGCGACACGGCCGGGGCATACGAGCATTACCGGCGCGCCGCGAAGTCCACCGCCAGCATCGCCGAGCAACGCTACCTGGAGTCACGCGCCGGCCGGGTGAGACCGTAGCTCCGCTCCGAGGGACGCGGAAAAGGCGGAGTCAGAGCCAGCCCATGCGCTGGGCCGTGCGGATCGCCTCCAGGCGGTTCTGCGCGTTGAGCTTGGTCATCGCGCTCGACAGGTAGTTGCGCACGGTGCCCTCGGTCAGGTGCAGCTCGGCCGCGATCCGCGAGATCGTGGCCCCGTCGCCGGCCAGCCGGAGCGCGTCGCGCTCGCGGTCGGTGAGGGGGCTGTCCCCGGCGGCCATCGCCGCCGCGGCCAGCTCCGCGTCGAGGTAGCGGCCGCCGGCCTGGACCTTGCGGATCGCCATGGCCAGCTCCTCCGCCGAGGCGTCCTTGCCGAGGAAGCCGCTCACGCCCGCCTCCATGGCCCTGCGCAGGTAGCCGGGGCGGCCCAGGCTCGTCAAGATGATGATCTTGCACCGGGAGCTGATCTGCTCGGCCGCGCTGAGGCCGTCCATGCCGGGCATCTCGATGTCGAGCACCGCCACGTCAGGGTGGTGCTCGGCCACGGCGGCCACGACCTCGTCGCCCCGGCCCACCTGGGCGACGACCTCGATGCCCTCCTCGAGGTCGAGCAGGGCCGCGATGGCGCCCCTGATCAGGTGCTCGTCGTCCGCCAGCAACACCCTGGTCGTCATGCGGGCACCGCCGCCCGCAGCAGGTAGTGGCCCTCGTGCGTCGGCGAGGCCTCCAGGATGCCGCCCGCCGCCCGCACGCGCTGGGCCAGCCCTGCCAGGCCGTTCGGCATGTGCTCGCCCACCGGCCCGCTCAGCCCGTCGTTGGACATCTCCAGCACTCCGTCCTCGATCGTGATCGTGCAGCGTTCGGCCTTGCTGTGCTTGAGCACGTTCGTCGCGCCCTCGCGGACGACCGCGGCCAGCAGCGTGCGGGCCTCCGGCGCCAGGGTGCCCGTCTCCGCGTGCACGGTACACCGTACGTCCGCCGCCTCCAGCACCGCCCGCACGCTGGCCAGCATCTCGTCCAGGTCGACGGCCCGGTAGCTCTGCACGACCGAGCGCACCTCGCGCAACGACTGCCTGGCCAGGTCACGTACCGCGAACATCTCCTCGGCAGCCGCGCCCGCGTCGGCGGGCAGCGTGCGTGAGGCGTTCTCCGTCCGGGCCGCGATGTCGGTGAGGCTCTGCCCGAGCAGTGCGTTCAGGTCGCGGGCGAAGCGCAGCCGCTCCTCCGACACCGCCAGCCTGGACCGCGCCTCCTGCCCTTCGTAGGCCTCCTTGGCCACCTCCCACAGCCACAGGTTGGCCAGCACGCCGCCCACGCTGATGGCGGTGAGCAGCCCCTGCGTCAGGATCAGCGGCGGCACGAACGCGCCCATCAACCCCACGTAGAGGTTGAAGGCCACGACGGACAGCACCGACAGGACCACGGCGGTGCGCCTGCGCACGAACGGGGCCAGCGTCGCCAACCACGCCGGCATGGCCCACACGAGGCCGAAGCCGGCCAGGACCAGGCTGATCGCGCCCGTCACCGCCAGGATCGCCGCCGGCCGCGAGCCGCCCCGCATGGCGACCCTGAACGGCCGCGTCGCCAGCACGTTGAAGACCAGCAGCAGGACGGTGCCGGTCACGACCGCCGGCAGGGGCACCCCCGCCTCCCAGCGGACATACCAGTCGTAGTAGCCGATGAGGGAGCACAACAGGATGGCGTCGGTGGAATAGACGATCAGCCAGCGGAGCTTGTCCAGCTTCGTCGCGCGCCACATCATGTCGGCACCGCCGCCCGCAGCAGGAACTCCCCGGCCGGGGTGGGCGCGGCCGAGAAGGAGCCGCCGGCCGTGGCCAGCCGCTCCGATAATCCGCGCAGGCCGTTGCCAGGGGCGGACGGCCGCGCGGGCACTCCGTCGTTGAGCATCTCGAGCACCCCGCCGTCGATGGTGATCGCGCAGCGCGTGGCGGTGCTGTGCTTCAGCACGTTCGTGGCCCCTTCGCGGACCGCCCACGCCAGCAGCGTCCTGGCGGCCGGCGACAGGCCGTCCGCCCTGGCGTCGATCAGGCAGCGGGCGCCCGCCGCCTCGAGCGCGGCACGCGCGCCGGCCAGCTCCTCGTCCAGGTCGAGCGTCCGGTATCCGTGCACCGCCTGCTGCACCTCGGCCAACGAGTCGCCGGCCAGCCGGCGCACCTGGGCCATCTCGTCGGCCGCCCGCCCGGCGTCCTTGGTCGCCAGCTTGGCGGCCAGCTCGCTCTTCAACGTGATGACCGACAGGCTGTGCCCGAGCAGGTCGTGCAGGTCGCGGGCGAAGCGCAGCCGCTCTTCCGACACCGCCAGCCGGGCCTTGGCCTCCTTGCTGTCGTGGGCGTCCCTGATCGTCCACCAGAGCCAGCGCCAGAGCAGCATGGACGCGGTCATCAGGATGGCGCTGAGCGTCTCGGGGATCAGCACGTCCAGCCAGGGCCGATCGGTGATGAGCACGACGTAGCCGCTGACCAGACCGACCACGGCCACCCCCAGGCAGAGGGTCACGGTCAGCGGGACGTACAGTGCCGCGATCGACAGCCACAGGACGCCGAGCTCCAGCCAGCTGGGCGTGTCCTCCAGCGGCTGGTGCGGCAGCAACGCGACCGAGACCGCCGCGAACAGCGTCGCGAGCACCAGCTTGGCCGTGGGGCGGTCCGGCCTGGTGTCGTAGGCGTCCCTGAGCAGGAAGGGGAAGAGCCCGAAGAACCCGAGCATGCAGGTGATGGTGATCGTCGCGTTGAGCGGGCTGATCCGGCCGGCCGTGGCATGCAGCACGGTGAGGGTCACCATCAGCACGCCCAGCAGGCCGATCACGGCGTCCATCCAGTGGAGCAGGAGCTTCCGCGCCGTCTCCGGACGCGCCGCCATCGCGTCCACCCCCTGCTGCCGGAACCCTCGTCGGTCTTGGAAATCCTATATTCAGGCAGAGCCCTCCCAAAGAATCCGTGACACGTCGGGTCTCGGAGCGACTCCGCGGAGCGACAGCCAGGCCAGCCCGTGGCGGGTGGCGTACGAGGTCAGCGTGTGGGCGTCGATCTCGTTGAGATCGCCCGAGCCGGTCAGCACGGGGGTCAGCGCGATGCGCCGCCACGCCTCATCGGGGTCGGTCAGGCCCTGAGCCCGGGCGATCTGGCTCCTGGCCGCCAGCACGGCCTGCGCCATCCGCTGCAGGCGGCCGTCGGCGGAGCCGCGCGGCTCGATCTCGGCCAGCAGGTTGACGGTGCCGATCTCGGCGCCCGCCTGGCGGGTGGCCCGCAGCATCGCGACGTCGCCCGCGTCCAGCCCGTCCTGTCTCAACGGCACCGTGAAGCTGACGTGGAGCGGCCGCTCGCGCTGCATGGCGTAGATGGCCCGCGCCCTGCGCAGCACGGCGGACCGGTCGTCGCTGTCGCGGACCTCGAAGTCGACGGCGGCGGCGTCGAACGCGCCGACCACCCTGCGGTAGGCGGCCGCGAGCCCGCCGGGTCTCGTGCACGTGCCGGCCAGCTCATGCCCGCCCGGGCCGCCGAACACGGGCGCGGCGTCGCCGCCCAGGGCCCTCAGGCGGCGGATCCGGTTGGCCACGGGGTTCTTGCCGGGGTCGAGCGGGTCGGACTCGGACGGACCATTCCATTTGGGGGCGCAGCCGTCGTCGCCCGCGACGAGGTGGCCCAGCGCGTAGCGGCGCACCCCGGTGCGGCGGGACTCCTTGTACAGGTCGAAGCCGGGCTCGCGGGCGGTGTCGACGAATTCGACGAACCCGGAGGGCGGCTCGTCTGCCACCGCGGGCGAGACGGCAGGGGTGTGCCGCACCACCGGCGGCGGCTTCGGCGCGGGGCTGGCGCCCGCGGGGAGCATGCGCACCGCCATGCCGGTGGCGCCGGTGAGCACGAGCGCGCCGAGGATCGCGAGCGGTCGCGGGAGCGTGCCTGGCTCCCTTTTGTGCCGTGGCATGTAAACCCCGTGTGATCAGTCGGCTACGTACCGGCGCTGTCGCGAACGCTAGCAAGCACGCGGACCTCCGCGCGGGGCTTTTCCGGCACGCGTCCGTTGTGTACGCATAATGTCGTCATGAAGCTGCGGATCTTCACCGAGCCCCAGCAGGGCGCGACATATGACGACCTGCTCACCGTCGCCCAGGCCACCGAACGGCTGGGCTTTGACGCTTTCTTCCGTTCCGACCACTACATGCGCATCGGCCCCGGTGACCCGGGCCCCGGCTCCACCGACGCGTGGATCACCCTTGCCGGCCTGGCCAGGGAGACCTCGAGGATCCGGCTGGGCACCCTGGTGACGCCGGCCACGTTCCGGCTGCCCGGACCGCTGGCCATCAGCGTGGCGCAGGTCGACCAGATGAGCGGCGGCCGGGTCGAGCTGGGCTTCGGCACCGGCTGGTTCGACGGTGAGCACGCGGCGTACGGCATCCCGTTCCCGCCGCAGAACGAGCGGTTCGGGCGGTTCGAGGAGCAGCTCGAGATCATCACGGGTCTGTGGACCGCGGAGAAGAGCTACTCCTTCGAGGGCCGCTACTACCGGGTCGTCGACTCGCCCGCGCTGCCCAAGCCGGTGCAGAGCCCCAGGCCGCCGGTCATCATCGGCGGTTTCGGCGCCAAGCGCACACCGCGGCTGGCGGCGGCGTACGCGGACGAGTACAACCTGCCGTTCCGCACGCTGTCCGACACGGCAGAGGGCTTCGGCCGGGTGCGTGAGGCCTGCGAGACGACCGGGCGCAGCCTGGTCTACTCGGTGGCGCAGACCACCATCGTGGGCCGCGACCGGGCCGAGATCGAGCGGCGCGCGGCCGCCGTCGGGGAGAACCCCGACACGCTGCGGGAAAACGGCCTGGCCGGCACCCCGGCCGAGGTGCTGGAGAAGATCGGGAAGTTCGCGGAGCTGGGCGCCGAGCACCTCTACCTGCAGATCCTGGATCTGCAGGACCTGGAGCACCTGGAGCTGATCGCCGCCGAGGTGCTCCCGCACGTCCGGTAATCGATTGGCGGCGCTTCGCGGGGGTACGGCAGACTTGGGACGTGCTGCTGACGATCACCACCACCGCGAGGCCCGCCACCGATCTGGGCTTCCTCCTGCACAAGCATCCCGAGCGGGTGCAGGAGTTCGGTCAGTCGTTCGGCACGGCCACGGTGTTCTACCCAGAAGCGGGCGACGAGCGCTGCACGGTGGCGCTCATGCTCGAGGTGGACCCGATCGCGCTGGTCAGGTCGCGCGGCAAGAGCTCGCCCGACTTCAGCCTGTCGCAGTACGTCAACGACCGCCCGTACGCGGCCTCCTCGCTGCTGGCCGTGGCACTGGCCGACGTGTTCCGCACCGCGCGGTCCGGCCGGTGCAAGGCCAGGCCGGGGCTGCCCGGCACGCCGCTGCCGCTGGAGCTGCGGCTGCCCGCGCTGCCCTGCCGGGGCGGCCCTGAGCTGGCGGCGCGGCTGTTCGAGCCGCTCGGCTGGGAGGTGGACGCGCAGGCCTTGCCGCTCGACGAGGGCTTCCCCGAGTGGGGCCAGTCGCGTTACGTCCGGCTCACCCTGCGCGGGACGGCGCGCCTCGCCGACGCGCTCAACCACCTGTACGTGCTGCTGCCCGTGCTCGACGACGGCAAGCACTACTGGATCGCGCCCGACGAGGTCGACAAGCTGATCAGGGCCGGTGAAGGATGGCTGCACGGTCACCCGGAGCGCGGCCTGATCACCCGGCGCTACCTGGGGCGGCGCTGGGCGCTGGCCCGCACCGCGCTGGCGCGGCTGGCCGAGCTGGGCGACGAGACCGAGGAGGAGCTGGAGCCCGCGGTCGAGGAGGACGCGCCCGCCGGGGAGACCGCCGCCGACGAGGCGGCCGCCGCGGAGGCCGAGGCCCAGGGCGACGCCCCGCCGCGAGAGGCCCAGGGCGACGCCCCGCCACCAGAGGCCCAGGGCGACGCGCCTCCGGAAGAGGCACTCAAGGCGAAGCCGCTGAACGTCCGCAGACGCGAGGCGGTGCTGGCCAAGCTGGCGGAGCTGGGCGCGGTCAGCGTGGTCGACCTCGGCTGCGGCCAGGGCGAGCTGGTCGGCGCGCTGCTGGCCAGGCCCAGGTTCGCCAGGGTGAGCGGCATGGACGTGTCGTCGATGGCGCTCACCATCGCCGCCCGCAAGCTGCGTCTCGACCGCATGCCGGACAGCAAGCGCGCCAGGCTCACGTTGTTCCAGGGCGCGCTCACGTACACCGACAAGCGCCTGTCCGGCTACGACGCCGCCGTGCTCATGGAGGTGATCGAGCACGTCGACCCGCCCCGGCTGGCCGCGCTCGAGCACGTCGTGTTCGGCCACGCCCGGCCCCAGCACGTGCTCGTCACCACCCCCAACATCGAGCACAACGTCCGTTACGAGTTCCTGACCGGGCTGCGCCACCCCGACCACCGCTTCGAGTGGACCCGCGCCGAGTTCGCCGCCTGGGCCACCCGCGTGGCCGGCGAATACGGCTACCACGTCACGTTCGAACCGGTCGGCGACGACGACCCCGAGGTCGGCCCGCCCACCCAGATGGGAGTCTTCACCCGTGATCAGCGTTCCTGAGCTGTCCCTGGTGGTGCTCGTCGGCGTCTCGGGCAGCGGCAAGTCGACGTTCGCCAAAAAGCACTTCAAGCCCACGCAGGTCATCTCCTCCGACTTCTGCCGCGGCCTGGTCGCCGACGACGAGAACGACCAGGCGGCCACCCCGGCGGCCTTCGACCTGCTGCACCACATCGTCGGCGTGCGGCTGGCCAGGGGCCTGTTCACCGTGGTCGACGCCACCAACGTCCAGTACGCCGCCCGCAAGAGCCTGATCGAGCTGGCCAGGCAGCACGACGTGCTGTGCGACGCGATCGTGCTCGACGTGCCGGAGGAGGTGGCCGTCGAGCGCAACGCCGCCCGCCCCGACCGCGATTTCGGCCGCGGCGTGGTGATCCGCCAGCGCAAGGACCTGCGGCGCTCGCTGAGCAGGATCTCGAACGACGGCTTCAGGCGGGTGCACGTGCTGCGCGGCCTCGACGAGATCGACGACGCGGTGATCACGTACGAGAAGGCGTGGTCCGACAAGACCGAGCTGACCGGCCCCTTCGACATCATCGGCGACATCCACGGCTGCCGCTCCGAGCTGGAGGCGCTGCTGCGCAGGCTCGGCTGGCAGCACGAACCAGGCGGGTTCGCGCATCCTGAGGGCCGCACCGCCGTGTTCGTCGGCGACCTGGTGGACCGCGGGCCGGACACGCCCGGCGTGCTGCGCCTGGTGATGGACATGGTCGAGGCGGGCACCGCGATCTGCGTGGCCGGCAACCACGAGCAGAAGCTGGTGCGCGCGCTCAACGGCCGCAAGGTCAAGGTCGCGCACGGCCTGCAGGAGTCGCTCGACCAGCTCGCCGAGCAGCCGCCCGAGTTCGTGGAGCGGGCCAGGACGTTCATGGACGGCCTGCTCAGCCACTACCGGCTCGACGGCGGCCGACTGGTCGTCGCGCACGCGGGCCTGAAGGAGGCCTACCACGGCCGCGCCTCCGGCCGGGTGCGCGCGTTCGCCCTGTACGGCGACACGACCGGCGAGACCGACGAGTACGGCCTGCCGGTCCGCTACCCGTGGGCGGAGGAGTACCGCGGCAGGGCCATGGTCGTCTACGGCCACACCCCCACGCTCCGCCCCGAGTGGGTGAACAACACGATCTGCCTCGACACCGGCTGCGTCTTCGGCGGTCACCTGACCGCGCTGCGCTACCCCGAACGCCAGATCGTCCAGGTCCCCGCGGAGAAGGTCTGGTACGAGCCGGCCAAGCCACTCGGCGGCGCGGCCCGCGATCCCGGCATGCTGGACATCAACGACGTGATCGGCACCCGGCACGTCGAGACCAGGTTCGGCGCCCGGGTCAAGGTCATGGAGGAGAACGCGGCCGCCGCCCTCGAGGTCATGAGCCGGTTCGCGGTGGACCCGCGCTGGCTGGTCTACCTGCCGCCCACCATGGCGCCGCCGGAGACGTCCCAGCTGGACGGCTATCTGGAGCACCCGCACGAGGCGTTCGAGGAGTTCGCCGCCGCAGGGGTGCGCGAGGTCGTGTGCGAGGAGAAGCACATGGGCTCGCGGGCCGTCGCCGTGCTGGCCAGGACGCCGGAGGTGGCTGCGGCCAGGTTCGGGGTGACGGACGGCAGCGCCGGCGCCGTCTACACGCGCACCGGGCGGCCGTTCTTCAACGACATGGCGCCGCTGGTCGCGCGGCTGCGCGAGGCGTGCGAGCCGCTGTGGGCCGAGCTCGGCTCGGACTGGGTGGTGCTCGACTGCGAGCTGCTGCCCTGGTCGGCGAAGGCCGGCGAGCTGATCAGGTCGCAGTACGCCTCCGTCGGGGCGGCCGCCCGCGCCGCGCTGCCCGAGGCGGTCTCGGCCTTGGAAGCGGCGGCCGGGCGCGGGCTGGATGTGGGCGATCTGCTACATCGCACCCGCCGCCGCTCCCACAACGCTGCCCTGTTCCGCGACGCCTACGCACGGTACTGCTGGCCGGTCGACGGTCTGGAGGGCGTCCGGCTGGCGCCGTTCCAGATCCTGGCCTGCGAGGGGCGGGCCACGGCGCTGGAGCCGCACGCCTGGCACCTGTCCACGCTGGCGCTGCTCGACTCGCCGCTGATCACCCGTACCGAGCACGTCTTCGTCACGCTCGACTCGCCGGAGTCCCGCGCGGAGGCGACCACGTGGTGGGAGTCGCTGACGGCGGCGGGCGGCGAGGGCATGGTGGTCAAGCCCGCCGCCTACGCGCCCGGCCGGGTGCAGCCGGGGGTGAAGGTACGAGGGCGCGAATACCTGCGCATCATCTACGGTCCCGACTACACCGAGTCGCTCGACGTGCTGCGCAGGCGCTTCCTGGGCAAGAAGCGCTCGATGGCGCTGCGCGAGTACGCGCTGGGGCTGGAGGCGCTGTCGCGGCTGGCCGACGGGGAGGCGGGCTGGCGGGTGCATGAGCCGGTCTTCGCCGTGCTGGCCCTGGAGTCCGAGCCGGTCGACCCGCGGCTTTAACGGCCTGACCTGCGGGTATCTCCCCCACCTCGGGGGAGGACCTGCATGGCGACCAACCACACCCAGCACGAGCACCTCGGCCACGTGGTGTTCATCACGGCGGCCGCAGCCATGGGCGGGTTCCTGTTCGGCTACGACAGCGCGGTCATCAACGGCGCGGTCGTCGGGATCCAGAAGTACTTCCGCGTGGGGCCGGTCGAGACGGGTTTCGTGGTGGCCATCGCGCTGCTCGGATCCGCCGTGGGGGCGTGGGCGGGCGGCGGGCTGGCCGACCGGCTGGGGCGCACCAGGACGATGCAGGTGGCGGCGCTGCTGTTCGCGATCAGTTCGATCGGGCAGATGCTGCCGTTCTCCGTCTGGGCCCTGGCGTTCTGGCGCGTGGTCGCGGGCTTCGCGATCGGCATGGCGTCGGTGATCAGCCCCGCGTACATCGCCGAGGTGGCCCCGCCCGCCTACCGCGGCCGGCTGGGCTCGTTCCAGCAGCTGGCCATCGTGCTCGGCATCGCGGTCTCGCAGCTCGTCAACTACCTGATCGTCCAGCTGGCCGGCGGCAACGTGAACAACCCGCTGGGGGCACTGCAGGCCTGGCAGTGGATGCTGGGCGCCTGCTTCGTGCCCGCCGTGCTCTACCTGGTGTTCGCCCTGACCATCCCCGAGTCGCCGCGCTACCTGATCATGTCCGGGCGCACGAGGAGGGCGCGCGAGGTGCTGGCCGAGGTCGAGGGCGAGGACGTCGACCTCGACACCCGCATCGCGGAGATCCAGCACGTGCTGCGCACCCAGCGGGTGCCGACGATGAGGGACCTGCGCGGGCCCGCGTTCGGGCTGCTGCCGATCGTCTGGATCGGGATCACCCTTTCGGTGTTCCAGCAGTTCGTCGGCATCAACGTGATCTTCTACTACTCGTCCGTGTTGTGGCAATCGGTCGGTATCAACCAGGCCGATTCGCTGCTGATCAGCTTCTCCAGCTCGATCATCAACATCGTGGGCACGTTCATCGCGATCTCGCTGGTGGACAAGATCGGGCGCCGGCCGCTGCTCCTGATCGGCTCGGCCGGGATGGCGGTCGCGCTGGCCACCGCGTCGTGGGCGTTCAGCGCCGCCCGGGTCGTGGGGAAGTCGGTCACGCTGCCGGACCCGCAGGGGCCGATCGCGCTCGTGGCGGCCAACGTGTTCGTGCTGTTCTTCGCGCTGTCCTGGGGCGTGGTGGTCTGGGTGCTGCTGGGGGAGATGTTCCCCAACCGCATCCGCGCCGCCGCCCTGGGCGTCGCGGCGGGAGCGCAGTGGATCGCGAACTGGGCGATCACGGTGTCGTTCCCGGCGCTGGCGCAGTGGAACCTGCCGGCCACCTACGCCATGTACGCGGTCTTCGCGCTGCTGTCGTTCCTCTTCGTCATCAAGTGGGTGCGGGAGACCAAGGGCCGCAAACTCGAAGACATGGGCTAATCTGGCCCGTCCGGGCAACCGCTTCTGGCCCGCGCTGCACCTGTCCGGCTTCACACCGCGCCTCCTGGCGCCTGCCGAGCAGCATCTCCTCCCCTCCTACGGCCTGGGCATCACGACCGTCGTGGCCCGCCCCAAGGCCCGCATCGGCCCTCAGGACGAGCTCGTCGGCGGGGCCAGGGTCTGGGTGCTGCCCAATCCCAGCGGGCTGAACGCCCGTTGGACCCTGGCCACCATCGCCGGCGAGATGGGCCGCCTGCGCGGCTACTTGGCGACGAAGTCCTGGGTCCAGTAGATCCGGCCCTGGGAGTTCTTGGCCGCGCCGACGCCGATGAGGTTGTACCTGCAGTTCATGATGTTGGCCCGGTGGCCCGGGCTGTCCATCCAGCCCTGGACCACTGAGGCCGGGGTGAGCTGGCCGAAGGCGATGTTCTCGGCGAAGGCGTTGCCTCCGGTGAAGCCGGCGGCCCTGACCCGGTCCATGAAGTCGCGGCCGTCCTTGGAGTCGTGGTCGAAGTAGTCCTGCTTCGCCATGTCGGCGGAGTGGCCGAACGCGGCCTTGCGGAGCAGCGGGTCGAACTTGAGCGGCGCGCAGCCGCCCTTCGCCCGCTCGATGTTGGTCAGCCTGAGGACCTCGTTCTCCTGGGGCGTGCCGACCCCGCTCGGGGACGGGACCGTGGTGGGCGTGGACGTGCCGGTGGGTGTGGGCGTGACCGCAGGGGGGCAGGTCAGCTTGGCGGCCCTGGACTTGGCGGTACGACCGCGGTAGTCGGTGGCGAACGCGTAATAGGTGCCCGATTTGCAGGGGAGCGCGAGGTTGATGCGGTCGTTCTTGGTGGCCCCGCTCTTGACGACGGGATCGGTGCCGGGGACGGCGCGCTTGATGCGGATGCGCAGCAGGGCCGGATCGTTGCAGACGCGACGGGTGGCGAACGACGTGATCTTGCGTTTGGCGCTGAGCCGGGGCTTGGCCACGCGCACATGACACGAGGCCTCCGACGACACTTCCGAGCCCCGGGACGCCGCCGAGCCGCGTGCCGCCGTGGTGCCCTGCGTCGACGGCGGGGCCGGTGCTGCTGCCGCGCCCTGTGCCGGGGGCTCGGCCGCACAGCCGGCCACGGAGAGCGCCGCCAGGCTCACGAGTCCGCCGAATACCCCAAGGGGTCCACGCATAGGGGGTTGCCTCCAGTTGCGATAGACGCTGGATGGCTAGGCATTCTGTCGGGGTTGAGACCGTTTTGTCATCAAATTGGGGCATTTGCCACAAGACTCGGGTAAACCAAAGTGATCGTTGAGGCGTCTGCGTCACCGCGGCGCAGGCCCGGAACTCCTACGCCGTCGGGCGTTGCGAGCCACGATCTCCGTCACGGTTGCCTGAAGGTACGCACCGGGGCGGCGTCCGGTTCAGACGGCAGGCGTCCGCGCCGGGGTTCGCGTGGTGGTAAGGGCCGTCAGGCCGGCGGCCGGCCCCGGCGCCCGCGTTGAACCGGTTAGCCGACCCGGTCGCGTTGTGCCTGGACAGCACGCATTTACGGCCGTGAGAGCGATTGCGGGCGGCACGTCTCGAAACCGTTACGGCTATTGACGGCACGGATTCAGGATTTTACGGTCACGGTACTTATCCGGTTCAGCAGGTCCGGCGACCTGCGACTACTGAAGAGTGAATCGCTCACCGGCCCCAAGGCGGGAGCGCTCTTCGTGGCCGGCCTGGGAGCGCTCCCAGGCGGTCGGAGCACGCGGCCCGTTTCGAGAGCAGCCGGCCCATCGGGGTGTCGACAAGACGTGCGAACCTTCGCGCCTGGCGCGGAGGAAGGAGAGAAGCGATGCGTAACCGGGCTCGGATCATGATTCCGCTCGTGGCGGCGGGCCTGCTCGCCGCGGCCTGCACCGGTGGCGGAGCCACGCCGACCCCGCCGGCCGGCCAGGCCAGCCAGGGTGCGGCGGCCCCCGCCAGCCCTGACTCGCTGCCGCGCAACGAGACGCTCTACACGACCGGCACCCAGTGGGGCCCGCCCGCCAACTTCAACCCCATCAGGGAATGGGACCATGCCACGGGCACGAAGGGCCTGGTGTACGAGACGCTGTTCCACTATGACGCGACCGCGGGCAAGCTGACGCCCTGGCTGGCCGAGAGTGGCTCGTGGGCCGACGACAAGACCTACCAGGCCAAGCTCCGCCAGGGCGTCAAGTGGTCCGACGGCAAGCCTCTGACGGCCAAGGACGTGGTGTTCTCCTTCGAGCTCGGCAAGATGGAGACGATCCCGTACCACAACCTGTGGACCTGGCTGAAGAGCGTCGAGGCCGTCGACGACCAGACGGTGAAGTTCACCTTCTCCACGGCCAACTACCAGCAGTGGGACTTCAACCTCTTCAACCGGTCGATCGTCCCCGAGCACATCTGGAAGGGCCGTTCGGAGAAGGAGGTGCTCGACGGGATCAACGAGAACCCGGTGGGCACGGGCGCGTACACGTTCATGGCCAAGGACCAGGACCGCGTCGTGCTGCAGCGGCGCGACGACTGGTGGGGCAAGAGCGCGCTGAACATGGAGCCCAAGCCGCGCTACATCGTGGACATCGCCACCCCGAGCAACGAGGTCGCGCTCGGCCTGCTGCTGCAGAAGGGCATGGACCTGAGCAACAACTTCCTGCCCGGCGTGGCCAACCTGGTCAAGGGCAACTTCGGCCTGACGACCTACTACAACGAGCCGCCGTACATGTTGTCGGCCAACACCGCGTGGCTGGTGCCCAACACCACCAAGAAGCCGCTGGACGACCCCGCCTTCCGCAAGGCGCTCGCCTCCTCGATCGACGTCAAGAAGATCGTCGAAGGCGTGTACGGCAACCTTGTCAAGGCCGCCAGCCCGACCGGCCTGCTGCCGCAGTGGGAGCAGTACGTCGACCAGAACGTGGTGGCCGGCTCCGGGTTCGCCTTCGACGCGGCCAAGGCGAAGAAGATGCTGGCCGACGCCGGCTACAAGGACACCGACGGCGACGGGTACGTCGAGAACAAGGACGGCTCCAAGCTCAGCCTGACCGTCATCGTGCCGTCCGGCTGGACGGACTGGATGGAGTCGGCCAGGTCCATCGCCACCAGCGCCAAGACCGCCGGCATCCAGGTCACCCCGGACTTCCCCGACTTCAACGCCCTGGTGGAGAAGCGCAGCAAGGGTGACTTCGACCTGCTGATCAACAACGAGCGGCAGCTGTCGAACTCGCCGTACACCTACTACGAGTACATCTTCCAGCTCCCGATCCAGAAACAGCAGAACACCGTCAACTTCGCCCGCTACGAGAACAAGAAGGCCTGGGACCTGGCCAAGCAGCTCGACCAGGTCAAGACCGACGACGTCGAGGGCATGAAGAAGATCGTCTCCCAGCTCCAGCAGATCCACCTGGACGATCTGCCGGTGATCCCGCTCTGGTACAACGGCCTGTGGGCGCAGTCGAGCAACCAGGTCTGGAAGAACTGGCCGGCCGCGGCGGGCAGCACGCCCAAAACCCCGGCCGTGATGTGGCACAACTGGTTCGAGCTGGGTGGCTTCGAGACCCTCACGCAGCTTCAGCCCGCCGGCTCCTGACCCCATCGCCCCCCGCTCCGCCACGAGCGGGGGGCTCTCGCGGCTCTCACGGCACTCACGGAGAAACCATCACGTGCGTCGATATTTCGGCAGAAAACTGCTCATATACGGGCTGACGTTCTTCGTTGCGGTCACCGTCAACTGGATGATCCCGCGTTTCATGCCGGGCGACCCGGTGGCGAGCATGGTCGCCAGGGCCAACGTCACCCAGCCCGCCGCCGCCGAGGCGATGCGGGCCTACTACAACAACCTCTTCGGCTTCGACCAGCCGTTGATCACGCAGTACGTCAACTTCTGGGCCGCGCTGCTCCGGGGCGACTTCGGGATCAGCATCTGGCTGTTCCCGACCCCGGTCAGCACCGTGATCACGAACGCGGTGCCGTACACGCTGGGGTTGATCATCCCGTCGGTGCTGCTGAGCTGGGTGGTGGGCAACCGGTTCGGCGCGTACGCCGCCCGGCGCAAGCTCCTCGACAACACCGTGCTCCCGGTCGGGTACGTGCTGACCGCGATGCCGTACATGTGGCTGGCCGTGCTCCTGGCCTGGGCGCTCGGCGTGATCACGGGCCTGTTCCCGGTGGCCGGCGGCTACAGCTTCTCGATGCGGCCCAACTGGTCGTGGACGTTCCTGCTCGACCTGCTGCACCACTGGACGCTGCCGTTCCTGTCGCTGTTCCTGGTGGCGCTGGGCGGCTGGGCCATCGGCATGCGCAACATGATCATCTATGAGCTGGAGTCCGACTACTCGAACTACCTGTCCGCGCTCGGCGCGCCGGCCAGGCTCATCCGCAGGTACGCCTTCCGCAACGCCGTCCTGCCGCAGATCACCGGGCTGGCACTGCAGCTCGGCGTGATCGTGGCCGGAGCCCTGGTCACCGAGATCGTCTTCGCCTACCCGGGCCTGGGCAGCCTGATTCTGAACGCCATCAAGAACAAGGACTTCTTCCTGCTCCAGGGCACGTTCCTGTTCATCGTGCTCGGCGTGCTGATCGCCAACTTCATCATCGACATCGTCTACGTCGTGGTCGATCCGCGTACCAGGGCGGGAATGGCGGGTGCGCAGGCATGACGGCACTCCAGGAAGTCGCCCCGCGCGAGCGCGCCGGGATCCGGCGTGAGGCGCTCTACTTCGCCGTCCGCAACGGCAAGCTGATGTTCGGTTTCGGCCTCGTGCTCGTGCTGCTCCTGCTGGGCCTCATCGGGCCCGTGCTGGCCGGCGGCACCCCCAACGAGTACGGCCCCCGCCCCATGAGCCCGCCCTCGGCCGAGCACTGGTTCGGCACCACCACGTTCGGCCAGGACATCTTCCTCCAGTTCGGATACGGCCTGCGCAGCACCTTCGCCGTGGGCGTGGTCGGCGGCGGCATCGCGGCGGCCATCGGCATGCTCGTCGGCTTCGTGGCCGGTTACCGCGGCGGCATCGTGGACGAGGTGCTCAACATGCTGACCAACGTCATCCTGGTCATCCCCACCCTGGCCGTGCTGCTGATCATCAACGCGTACCTGGGCATCCGGAGCGTGGCCGTGCAGGGCCTGTTCATCGGCCTGACGCAGTGGCCGTGGGCGGCGCGGGCGATCAGGGCGCAGACGTTCTCGCTGCGTACCCGCGAGTTCGTGGACCTGGCGCGGATGAGCGGCGCGGGCACCTGGAAGATCATCACCAGGGAGATCGCGCCGAACATGAGCTCCTACCTGTTCATGACGTTCATCCTGCTGTTCGGCGGCGCGATCCTCATCGCCTCCTCGCTCGACTTCATCGGCCTCGGCCCCACCGAGGGCGTCTCGCTCGGCCTGATGCTGCAGAACGCCAACCAGTGGAGCGCGCTCCAGCTCGGCATGTGGTGGTGGTTCGTGCCGCCGGGCGCGGCCATCACCGCCATCGTGGGCGCCCTTTACGTGGCCAACGTCGGCCTCGACGAGGTCTTCAACCCGAAACTGAGGGAGACATGAGCCTGCAGGTCAGCGAGCTGAGGGTGCACTACCGCACGCTCAGGGGCGAGGTCCGGGCGCTCGACGGCATGTCATTCGAGCTGTCGGACGGCGAGATCCTCGGCCTGGTCGGCGAGTCCGGCTGCGGCAAGAGCACGCTGGGCAAGAGCCTCATCCGCATGGACGGCCGCATGCGCCACGTCGGCGGCCGGGTCGTGCTCGACGGCCGGGAGCTGCCCATCGCCGACGACCGCAGGATGAACGACTTCCGCTTCAAGCAGGTCTCCCTCATCCCGCAGTACGCCATGAGCGCGCTCAACCCCACCCGCAAGATCCGCAAGATGGTCGGCGAGCTGCTCAGGTCGAGGGGCGAGCAGGTGGACACCGCCGAGCTGGAGCGCCGGATGGACCAGGTCGGACTGCCCCGCGAGGTGCTCGACCGCTACCCGATCGAGCTGTCCGGCGGCATGAAGCAGCGCATGGTGATGGTCATCTCCACGCTGCTCGACCCGTCCCTGCTGATCGCCGACGAGGTCACCTCCGCGCTCGACGTCTCCACCCAGAAGGCCGTCGCCCGCGCCCTGCTCGGCTTCCGCGAGAGCGGCTACGTCAAGAGCATGATCTTCGTCACCCACGACATCGCGCTCACCCACCAGATCGCCGACACGATCATGGTCATGTACGCGGGCAAGCTGGCCGAGAAGGCGCCCGCCGACCTGATCGTCAAGGCGCCCCGCCATCCGTACACGAGGCTGCTCCTCGACTCCCTGCCGGAGGTCGGCGTCCGCTACGCCGACCGCAGGCTGGCGGGCATCTCAGGCAGCCCGCCATCCCTGCTCGATCCGCCGACCGGCTGCCGCTTCCGCGACCGCTGCCCGATCGCCGGGGAAGAGTGCGCCGAGGACCCGCCCGTGGCCGAGCTCGCCCCCGGCCACCACGTCGCCTGCTGGAAGGCCTGATGCTGAAACTCGACGACGTCACCAAGGAATTCAGGATCGGCGCCTTCGGCGGCAGGAGCGTCACGGCCGTCAGGAACGTGAGCTTCGAGGTCGTGCCCGGCGAGGTCGTCTCCCTGATCGGCGAGAGCGGCAGCGGCAAGAGCACGATCGGCCGGATGATCCTCGGCCTGAACCCGGTCACCAGCGGCTCGATCACCTTCGACGGGCGGCCCGTCCGGGCCGGCAAGGAGTACTACCGCCACATCCAGGGCATCTTCCAGGACCCGTTCAGCTCGTTCAACCCGGTGTTCAAGGCCGACCGGGTGTTCGCCATGATCAAGGAGGCGTACTACCCGGCCGTCCCCGGGCCCGAGTGGGCCGGCCGGGTGGCCGCGTCCCTGCGTGACGTGCGGCTCAACCCCGACCAGGTGCTCGGCAAGTACCCGCACCAGCTCAGCGGCGGCCAGCTCCAGCGCCTGCTCATCGCCCGCGCGCTGCTGCTGGACATCAAGCTGCTGGTGGCCGACGAGATCACCAGCATGCTGGACGCCTCCACCCGCATCGACGTGCTCAACCTGTTGGCCGAGCTGAAGGCCAGGGGTCTCGGCGTGCTCTACATCACGCACGACCTGTCCCTGGGCAACTACCTCGCCGAGCGCACGGTGGTGCTGCGCCGGGGGAGCGTGGTCGAGATGGGCCTGACGGAGAAGGTCTTCGGGGACCCGCTGCACCCGTACACGCGCGAGCTGCTGTCGGCCGTGCCGCGCCTGCACGAGGAGTGGGACGACGCCGCGCCCGTGGACACCTGCCGGTACCACCAGCGCGGTGCCGTCGGGGGACTGCTGGAGGCCGAGCCCGGCCATTTCGTGGCGTGCGCCCAGCTCGGGACCTGTTGACGAGCTGGGCGGACCCTCAGCGGCGGTAGTGGAAGCGCCGGTGGATCACGCTGAACAGCATGGCCCCGAGCCACACCACGAACAGCGCCTTGAAGATCCCGAACCCGCCGAAGATCAGCCCCAGCACCATGAACACGAACAGCACGCCGAGGAACGGGTGCGGCCCCCGGTGGCGCCGCCATGGGTGGCCGTGGTGGTGCCACTGCCGCCGCATCTCCCGGTGCTGCTCGTGCATGGACTGCCGCATGTCCCGGTGAGCCTGGCGCATGGACTGCACCTGCCGCCGGTGCGCGCTCATCGCCTCCCGCCAGCCGTCCATGTCGTAGCGGGGGATGGCGGGCTCGTCGTAGCCGGGCATCGGCTGCGGCGAGCCCGGCAGGTCCGCCGTCACCTTCGCGAGGTCGCGGGCCGTCTTCGAGGCCAGCGCCTGGTCGAGTCGCTCATCGAGCTCCTCGTGGGTCAGGCGGCCCTGCGCGAAGTGCTCGCGCAGGGCGGCCATCGTCTGCTCCCGCTCGGCATCGCCGATGCGAAGTTCCTTCGGGTCCATGCCCAAGCCCTCCCGGAAGGTGATGGTCACTCCTCGCCCGGTTCGCCGTCGGCCAGGATCTGGTAGAGCTTGCGCCGGGTCTCAACAAGAGTCTTACGCGCTTCGCGGATTTGTGCGTCGTTCCCGGTCTGGAGAACCTGCATCATGGCGAAGGCGGACTGCCGGGCGATGTGCCAGAGATCGGCGGTGTTGTCGTCGATCTCCGGCCGCATCTCGTCCCACGGGGCCCGGACCTCGTCCGCGTGTGCCTCGATGTAGTTGCGCCCTTCCTCGGTGAGGCGGAAGGTCTTGCGGCCCTCGTTCTCCTCGGAGGTCACCAGGCCCTCGTCGGTGAGCTGCTGCAATGCCGGGTAGACGGCACCGGGGCTGGGCTTCCAGCCTCCCTCGCTGCGCTCGGCGATCTCCTGGATGATCTGGTAGCCGTTGCGCGGCTCCTCGGAGAGCAGGGCCAGGATCGCGGCGCGCACATCGCCCCGCTTGGCCTTGCGGCCCCTGCCCCAGCCGCGGTGGCCGCCGGGACCGCCCCACGGCGGCCCGCCGGGGCCGCCCCACGGGCCGCGGCCCCAGTCGAACGGGAACGGGCCGGGACCGCGACGGGCGCGCTGCCGGTGCTCGTGATGGTGGCGGTGGCCCTCACCGAAGGCCTCGGACATGGCCCTGAACGCCTCGCGGGCCGCCTGCTTGGCCTCTCGGGCCGCCTGCCGGTACTCGCGCGCGCCGGGCCATTGGCCGCCTGCTGCTTGTGCGGAAGTCATTCTTTCCCCCTATATCGTGATCTGTTCTCGATGCGTCAACGATATATCGATACTATGTCGTTCGCAAGGCTGAGGATTGAGTGAGCTAGATCACGAAAAAGTTGCGGAATCCGGGAACAGGATGGGGGAGGGGCTCGTTATTCACAGCAGACGAGGTCGTTCCGCGTCGGCAGGGCTGGGGGGTGCTGTCGCCGCGGAGACGACCTCGTCTGCGTTTTCCGGAAGATTGCCCGGATGATCCGGGACGTTGACCCGTGTGCTCACGCGATCGTGAAGGCCTGCTGGGCGGGTCTCGGCGCGTAAAGGACTTCTTTGCCGTACAGTCCGGATCATG
Organism: Nonomuraea sp. B19D2; assembly: GCF_040137845.1. NCBI lineage: Bacteria > Bacillati > Actinomycetota > Actinomycetes > Streptosporangiales > Streptosporangiaceae > Nonomuraea > Nonomuraea sp. B19D2. The sequence continues at coordinate 124,932 of NZ_JBEFAK010000014.1, forward strand.
ATGGGGCACACTCACGCGATGACCGGGGCCATCGCCTGGCTGGGGCTGGCGCCGCCCCTCGCCGCACTTCCACTGGTGAACGAGTCCTCCCGCTTCATCGAGACCGGGATCATGGCGAGCGCGCTCAACCCGGCCGAACTGATCGCCGGGGCGATCATCTGTGCCGGGGCCGCGATGCTGCCCGACCTCGACCATCCGAGCGCGACGATCGCGCAGACGTTCGGGCCGGTCACGTGGGTGCTCAGCAAGGCCGTGTCCTGGATCAGCGGTGGGCACCGCGGGGCGACCCACTCGCTGGCGTTCGCGGTGGCGCTCGGGTTCGGGGCGCACTGGCTGGCCAACGCCTATCCCATCGGGCGCGACATCATCGTCGTGCTGCTCATCGGTCTGGCCCTGCGGGCGATCGGCGTCGGCATCCCCGGCAACAAGGTGGGCTCCGCGCTGATCAACATCGGGTTGACCGCCGGGCTGTACGCTGTCTTCCTCTCGCTCCAGGTGGGTTACGCCTGGCTGGGGCTGGCGGTCGGGATCGGCTGCCTCATCCATGTGGTGGGCGACTGCATGACCGAGCGGGGATGTCCGGTGCTGTGGCCACTGGGGACCAAGTTCCTGCTGCCGTGGAAGATCGGCATCAAGACGGGCAAGAAGTTCGAGCAGAAGATCCTGGCTCCGATCCTGTCCGTGGCCATCGTCGGGCTGCTGTTCTGGCGGCTGGTCCCCGCTTAACTTGATGTCGAGATATCCTAGAGATATCTTGACGTCGAGACATCCGCCGCGACGCTCGCGGACTTAGGGTCACCTAACGTGTTTCCCGTTCGACGAGTGCGGCAGGATTTGCTGTGAAACCTTTCTGATGGAGGAGGCGAATCACCGTGTCCGCGAACAGCTTCGGCAGCCGTGACACGCTACGCGTCGGTGACGCGGCATATGAGATTTTCCGGCTGGATGCCGTCGAGGGCGCCGCACGCCTCCCGTACAGCCTGAAGATCCTGCTGGAAAACCTCCTCCGCACCGAGGACGGCGCGAACATCACCGCCGACCACATCCGTGCGCTGGGCGGCTGGGACCCGACCGCGAAGCCGAGCGTGGAGATCCAGTTCACGCCCGCCCGCGTGATCATGCAGGACTTCACCGGCGTGCCCTGTGTGGTCGACCTGGCCACCATGCGCGAGGCCGTGCGCGACCTCGGCGGCGACGCGGCCCGCATCAACCCGCTCGCGCCGGCCGAGATGGTCATCGACCACTCGGTCATCGTCGACTACTTCGGCCACCCGGACGCGTTCCAGCGCAACGTGGAGCGCGAGTACGAGCGCAACCGCGAGCGCTACCAGTTCCTGCGCTGGGGCCAGACGGCCTTCGACGAGTTCAAGGTCGTCCCGCCCGGCACCGGCATCGTCCACCAGGTCAACATCGAGCACCTGGCCCGCGTGGTCATGACCCGCGACGGCAAGGCGTACCCCGACACCTGTGTCGGCACCGACTCCCACACCACCATGGAGAACGGCATCGGTGTCCTGGGCTGGGGCGTCGGCGGCATCGAGGCCGAGGCCGCGATGCTCGGCCAGCCGATCTCCATGCTCATCCCGCGCGTGGTCGGCTTCAAGCTCAGCGGCAAGCTGCCCGCCGGGGCCACCGCCACCGACCTGGTGCTGACGATCACCGAGATCCTGCGCAAGCACGGCGTGGTCGGCAAGTTCGTGGAGTTCTACGGCGAGGGCGTCGCGTCCGTGCCGCTGGCCGACCGGGCCACGATCGGCAACATGAGCCCCGAGTTCGGCTCCACCTGCGCGATCTTCCCGATCGACGGCCAGACCATCGACTACCTGCGGCTGACCGGGCGCTCCGAGGAGCAGATCGCGCTCGTCGAGGCGTACGCCAAGACCCAGGGCCTGTGGCTCGACCCGTCCGCGCCCGAGCCGGTCTTCTCGGAGTACATCGAGCTTGACCTCGGCACCGTCGTCCCGTCGATCGCCGGTCCCAAGCGCCCGCAGGACCGCATCGCGCTGTCGGCCGCCAAGGCCACCTGGCGCCACGACGTGCAGAACTACGTGGCCGACGGGGTCGACGAGGCTGGTGAGGAGACCTTCCCGGCCTCCGACGCGCCGGCCTCCAACGCCGCCGCCAACGGCGGCCGGCCGCACAAGCCGGTGCCCGTCACGCTGGCCGACGGCACCTCGTTCGAGATCGACCACGGCATCGTCTCGATCGCCGCGATCACCTCGTGCACCAACACCTCCAACCCGTTCGTCATGCTCGGCGCGGCGCTGCTGGCCCGCAACGCCGTCGACAAGGGCCTGACCCGCAAGCCGTGGGTCAAGACCTCGCTGGCCCCCGGCTCGCAGGTGGTCACCGGCTACTTCGAGCGCTCGGGGCTGCAGCCGTACCTCGACAAGATCGGCTTCAACCTCGTCGGCTACGGCTGCACCACCTGCATCGGCAACTCTGGCCCGCTGCCGCCGGAGATCTCCGAGGCCGTCCAGGCCAACGACCTCGCGGTCACGGCCGTGCTGTCGGGCAACCGCAACTTCGAGGGCCGCATCAACCCCGACGTCAAGATGAACTACCTGGCCTCGCCGCCGCTCGTGGTGGCGTACGCGCTGGCCGGGACCATGGACCTCGACCTCGACACCGAGCCGCTCGGCATCGGCAACGACGGTCAGCCGGTCTACCTGAAGGACATCTGGCCGTCGCCGGAGGAGATCTCGGCGGTGGTCAACTCCTCCATCGGCCGCGACATGTTCGAGCGCGACTACGCCGACGTGTTCAAGGGCGACGACCACTGGCGTTCGCTGCCGATCCCGACGGGCGACACCTTCGAGTGGGACCCGGACTCGACGTACGTGCGCAAGGCCCCGTACTTCGACGGCATGCCGTCCAAGCCTGAGCCCGTCACCGACATCACCGGCGCCCGCGTGCTGGTCAAGGTCGGCGACTCGGTCACCACGGACCACATCTCGCCGGCCGGCTCCATCAAGGTCGGCACCCCGGCCGCGCAGTACCTGCAGGCCAACGGCGTCGAGGTGAAGGACTTCAACTCCTACGGCTCGCGGCGCGGCAACCACGAGGTGATGATCCGCGGCACGTTCGCCAACATCCGCCTGCGCAACCAGATCGCGCCGGGCACCGAGGGCGGCTACACCCGCGACTTCACCCAGCCCGACGGGCCGGTGTCGTTCATCTACGACGCCTCGGTCAACTACGCCGCGGCTGAGACGCCGCTGGTGGTGCTGGCGGGCAAGGAGTACGGCTCCGGCTCCTCGCGCGACTGGGCGGCCAAGGGCACGGCGCTGCTGGGCGTGCGCGCGGTCATCGCCGAGTCGTACGAGCGCATCCACCGCTCCAACCTGATCGGCATGGGCGTGCTGCCGCTGCAGTTCCCCGAGGGCGCCTCGGCCGAGGCACTCGGGCTGACCGGCGAGGAGACGTTCGACATCACCGGCGTCGAGGAGCTCAACTCGGGCGGCATCCCGCGCACGGTGCACGTCAAGGCGGGCGAGGTGGAGTTCGACGCGGTGGTGCGCATCGACACGCCGGGCGAGGCCGACTACTACCGGCACGGCGGGATCATGCAGTACGTTCTTCGCTCGTTGCTCGCGAAGTGACTTCCCGGGCTCGCGCGCGGTCATGAGCCGCGCGTGGGCCGGGAGCCCTTGGCTTCCTATGAGCCGGGGTTGGGCGCGATCCTCACGCGCCCGTATCGGGGGAACCACCCGACACAGAGGAGAGCCGCCCGGCGGGACACCCCCCGCCGGGCGGCTCTTCGTCATCGGGACGTCGTCCGGTAGCCGCGCTTGAGCGGGAGGATTGCCCTTGACAATCGGCGACGTGTGGCGCGATGAGAGTGCCACCCGGCGAACTGCGATGTGGAGGTGATTGTCCCATCCCCTGTCGGTCGTCGTCAGCGCACGACGATCTTGACTGGGGTTGCGGACCCCTCCCACTCCGGTGCGATGCGGGTGGAGCGTGACGGCTTGCCCTGAACCATCTCCCGGATGGCCTGGTCGATGATCGCGGTCATGGGTTCACCTTGCCTTCTTAAGATCACTCTCGCGGTAGTGATCGCAACAGAGAGTAAAGATGATTGACTCTCGTCCATGACTGATGCGGCATTGGTGCTGATTATTGGTGGTCTGGCGGTCTTTGTCGGGGCAATTGTCCAAGGTGGCGTGGGTTTCGGGCTGGGGCTGGTCGCCGCTCCCGTGCTCACCATGCTGGGCCCCGACCTCATGCCGGGCGCCATGCAGGTCGTCAACATGACGCTGCCGCTGTTCACGCTGGCCGCCGAGTGGCGGACGGTGGACTGGCGCGGGCTCGGTTTCGCGCTGCTGGGAAGGATACCCGGGAGCGTCGTCGGCGCAGTCATTGTTGTCTACGTTTCCGTATACACGAGGGGCGTCTTCGTCGCGGTCATGGTGCTCATCGCGGTGGTGCTGACGGCCAGGGCGCTGAGCGTGCCGCGTAACGGGCTGACGGTCGCCTCCGCCGGATTCGTCTCGGGGATCACCGGGACGGCCACGGGCATCGGCGGGCCGCCGATGGGGCTCGTCTACCAGCACGCCAAGGGGCCGCAGATCAGGGCGACGCTGGCGATGTTCTTCTTCCTGAGCGCCGCCCAGTCGCTGGTCGTCCTCGCGGTCGTGGACGAGCTCCCGGCCCAGGCCCTGATCACGGGGACGGTGCTGATCGTGCCGATGGTGCTCGGGTTCCTGGTGTCGGGGCCGCTGCGGCGGTATCTCGACGGCGGCAAGGTGCGGATGGCCGTCCTGGCGGTGGCCGCCGCCTCCGCCGTGGCGCTGCTCGTACAGAACGTGATCACACAGCTCGCCTGAGTGAGTGGCAGGTGATCACCCAGAGCGGCAAGACGTACGCGGTTAGCGCCTGATCGTGCCTGGAGTCAGCTATGGCCGGCGACAGCCGAACGGCCTAAGGGCCCCGCCGGATGCGCCTGCGGTCAGGGCTTGAAGTCGAGGGGACCGTCGTTGAACAGTCCTTCGACATACCTGTAAGGCCATTCGGTGATCGTCGCCCCCAGCCCTTTCTGCTTCTCGTACTCGTTCCAGTGTTGAAAGTGGCCGCCGCCGTAGTCGTGGTCGTCGAGGTACCTCTCGCGAGCCGCCTCCTCGTATCCGAGCTGGCTGCCCATGCGGTACGCGGCCTCGTTGGCCGCCCGTTCCTCCCTCTCCCGCGCGTCGTACCAGGGGCTGGGGTCGTCCCCTGCGGGTTGCGTGTCCCACCTGTCCTTGGCGATCGTGACCTGGCGGACGAACTCTCCCGCGAGTGCCTCGGGGCTGGCGAGGTCGGATCCGCCGATGCGGATGACGTTGAGTTGCGGGTCGTAGTCGGACCACGCCATGTTGGGGTCGCTCTGATACAGAGTGGTGATCCCATGTTCCCTGGCGTAGGCGAGCGCGGCCCGGCCCTCGGGGGTCTGCTGCAGTACGCGCTCGGCGTCCCGGCGTGCCTTCGGGTTGTCATCGAAGGGATCGAGGGCGAGGGTGGCGGCCGTCACGAAAGTCGTCTGCAGCGCCGTAAGACCCACGCCTACCGCTCGGCTCGGTCGGGCCAGCGACCAGTCCAGCATCGCCTTCAGAATCGCCTTCGCGGCCTGGATGGGGTGGACCGCACCGGTGGCGATGCTCTGCTTCACCTGACCTCGGGCGTCCCTGAGCGCCTTGCGCGTCGCCATGATGCGCAGCCTGCTGAGCAGCGCGCCCAGCCCCGGATTAACCAGGAAGGCGCGGATGAGGTGGAGCAGCAACACGCAGAGGGCGAGGACGACGATCCACTTCCACACGGTCTTGAACACCACGTGGACGGTCGTCGCGCCGCCGGCTATGAGGCTGGCCAGGGCGCCGTCGTTCATCCGCCTGTCGTCGAAGCTGTAGGAGTCTTCGAAGACGTCGATTTCGGAGCCGACGTTGCCGGACGCCCGTACGTGTGCGACGGCCGAACCCGCCTGTGACTGACCGCTCTGATTGGCGGCGGCGAGATCCATCAACCCGCCGGCACCCTCGAGGCGTGTCATCTCGTCCCGGGGCCAGGGAGCCTCCTCCGCGACGAGGCTGTGCACCCACCGGAGTGAGGAGGGCAGCTCCCAGCTCATAGCTCCTCCAGGGCGGCCCGCAGGTGATGGGCGGACTCCATGTTGGCGTGTTCGGCGCTCGCGTAGTTCCGCTCGGACAGACTCACTTTGTCCGCGCGGTCGCGGAGGAGCGTGACCGTGCCGCCGAACGCCTCCCGCACCAGGCCGGGAAACTCGGCGAACTCGGCGTCGAACTGTTCGCTGAGCTCGTCGGCGTCGCTGGTCCTTCCCGCGTTGCGGGCACGGTCGAGAGAGCCGTGAAGGCCGCGTTCCAGACCGTCGGCTGCCTCCGACAGCCGGCTCGACGAGACGAGCCGGCTGCCGTAGACGGTCTGGATCTCCCTGTTGGTGCTGCTCATCGTCGAACTTCTACTCCGTCTGCTGTTCGCGTGCTGATGTCTCGGTCCGGCCGCAAGCTCACGACCTCGGCTGCATCAGCCGATCCAGCCTCATGGTGAGCTCGTTGGCGACGACGAGGATCTCGTCCATTTGGGCGTGGGCGTCGGACTTGATGTCCTCGAGCAGAGCGGTCAACTCGGGTGTCTCCTGGCGCAGGGCCTCAGGGGCGGCCTGCGTGGCGCGCTCCTCGGCGGCGGCGCGGGCCCGCCCGAATGCATCCCTGATTTCGGCCGCCAGCTCGTCCGAGGAAAGGCGCATCGCCCTCGGGTCGATCTCCAGTCCTACCAGGTCGCTGATGCCGTCGACCTCCACCTTGACCAGGCCGTCCGCCGCCACCGCCGTCTCGCGCAGCGCGGTGAACTGGTCGAGGAAGTCGGGCCGATCCGAGGCTGCCATGCGAAACACTCCCACTCATAAGGCCATTTCCGGTCATTTACGGCCATGACGATCAAAGCAGAAGGCGCCGGTCAGCCTCGCGGAAGATCATTAAGATTCACGCGCGATTCACCGTCCGTTCTCCTGCGGCTACGCTCTGCTCCCAGGGCCGCGCGTCGGCGCTTCGGCTCGCGCCGAGCGCGGGGACGGCGGCGACCAGGAACTCGCGGATCGCGCGCTCCATCTGAACCGAGTCGCGGTCGAAGAGCCACTGGGCCTGCACGCCGTTGATGAGCGCGATGGTCATCGTGGCGAGTGTCTCCGGATCGCTGGACGAGCGCAGCTCTCCGCGTTCGGCCAGGGACTGGAAGGCCATGCCGAAGAAGCGGCGGAGCATGCGGTAGCGCTCGGCGTAGTAGGCGTGCGCCGGATGCTCGGGAGAGGTGGCCTCCCCTGACACGACACAGTGCAACTCCATCAGACCGGGCTGCAGCTCGTTGTCCACGATGACGGAGAGCATGCCCCTGAGGCTCTCGACGGGGTTGGCGGTCGGGTCGAGGGCGTGTGCCGATTCGAGGTAGGCGGTGCCGCGTTCGTCGCGCAGCGCCAGCACGGCCGCGAGCAGTTCCTCCTTGCTGGAGAAGTGGTGCAGCAGGCCCGTATAGCTGATGCCGGCGCGTTTGGCGATGTCTTTCATGGTCGCGCCGTAGAAACCGGTCTGGCCGAAGGCGTCCACGCAGGCTTCGACGACCCGGCGGCGGATCGCCGCCGTCTTGGCGTAAGGCCCGCGGCTGGTGCTCTGGGTCACGGCTTCCTCCGGCAGGGATTTTAAATTCGTACTCCTATTCGGGTTTCATGGTATCGCGCCGCCGGCCTGGCGAGCGCGGATTGCTCGCCAGGCCGGGCATGGAACTGGCTACGCCTGCTCGCTCACCTCGATGGCGGCGGCAGGGCAGACGGCCGCGGCCTCGCGGACGGCGGCGTGCCGGTCCCCGGCCGGCTCGGGTTCCAGCAGGATGACGATGCCGTCGTCGTCACGCTGGTCGAACACCTCCGGGGCGAGCAGCACACACTGGCCCGCGCCGCAGCACTTGTCCTCGTCGACGATGACTTTCATGGTGATCTCCTCTCTGCGACGTCACCAGCGGACCGGGACCGTGCGCAGGCCGCCGACGGCCAGCCCCTCCACCCGCGCCAGCTCCTGCACCGGCACGGCCAGCTCCAGACCAGGCAACTTGCGCAGCAGCACCTCCAGGACGACCTGCAGCTCGGTACGGGCCAGCGCCTGGCCCAGGCAGGAGTGGGCGCCGGAGCCGAAGGCCAGATGCGGGTTCGGGGTGCGGGTCAGGTCCAGCTCGGCCGCGTTGTCGAAGGCGCTCTCGTCGCGGTTGGCGGCGGCCATGCTGCACACCACCGTGGTGCCCTTGGGCAGGTGCGTGCCGCTGACCTCGGTCTCCTCCTTCAGGTAGCGGGGCAGGCCGAAGCCGGAGTTGGCGTCGAGGCGCAGCGACTCCTCGACAGCGGTGCGGATCAGGGACGGGTCGGCCAGCAGCGCCTCCCACCGGCTGTGGTCGGCCAGCAGCATGGCGACCATCTTGCCGATCATGTTGGCGGTGGTCTCGTGCCCCGCGACCAGCAGCGCCATGCCGGTGACCAGGATCTGAATGTCGGACAGGCCGCCGTCCTCGGGGGTGCCCGCTGCGATCAGCTCGCTCAGCAGGTCGCTACCCGGCTGCTCCCGCTTGGCGGCCAGGTGGCCGGACATGTACTGGAAGAACTCGGCCTGGGCGGCCTCGATCTCCTCCTTGCCGTAGCGGGTGAGGTTGAGCAGGGTGTCCGACCAGTACGAGAACCGGTCCCGGTCCGCCGCGGGCACGCCGAGCATGTCGCAGATGACGTACACCGGCAGCGGGAAGCCCAGGCTCGCCCTGAGATCGGCGGGCTGGCCGCGCTCGACCATGTCGTCGATCAGGTCGCCGGCGATCTGCGCCATCTGGGGCCGCAGCGCGTTCATGCGCTTGGCGGTGAACCACTTGCCGACCAGCCGCCGCCAGTGCTGGTGCGCCTCCCCGCCGTCGGGGATGATCGCCGCCATCTCGCTGCTGAACAGCCCGCCGTCGTCGGTGGCCGACAGGCGGGCCGCGTCGGGGGCGTTGAGGAGCCGGGTGAAGCGCGGGTCGGCCAGGACCTGTTTGACATCCTCGTACCGGGTCAGCAGAGTCGCCTGGTCGCCGCTGGGCAGCTTCACGTGCGCCACCGGACACGTACCGCGCAACTCGGCCCACTCCGCGGGCGGCTCCAGCGCCGCCGGAGCCGGGATCGGATAGTCCAGGACTTGCTCGCTCTGGCTCATTCGACTTCTCCTCGGAAGTGGTGTTTCGCGGTCAGTTGCTGGATGAGAAGGCTTCGAGGGGAGCCGTGTCGATGTTCGCGTTCACCCGGTTCCTTCCCTTCGTCCGCGGCCGCTGCACGATGGCCATCGCCCGGCCGATTCCCGAGCCCGCTCCTGTGACCAGGGCAACGCGGTCGTCAAAGGTGCGCGTGGTCAAATGCGGGTCCTTTCGGTTCAAGCGACGACGGCGGCGCTCGAGAGGGAGTTCCGGAGCATGGCGGTGACATGCCGGCCCCCAACCGGACTATGGGGTCCGGTTGCACCGTAGCCGCTGCCGTCGGCAGATGTCGAGCGGATGCCACAGAAATCCGGACTATGGGGTCCGGTTGCTACCGTAGCCACCATGTCCCACACCCGGCGGCCCAACAGAGGGCCGAGCGCGGCGGCGGAGAACCGGGCGGCGCTGATCGCGGCGGCCCGCGAATGGTTCGCCGCAGACGGATACGACGCGCCTCTCGCCTCGATCGCGCGTACGGCCGGTGTCGGCAAGGGCAGCCTCTATCGGCACTTTCCCGATCGCGCCAGCCTCGCGCTGGCCGTCTTCGAGGAAGGCGTCAAGGAGTTGGAGGCGCTCGCCGCCGAACCCGGAACCACCCTGGACGACATGCTGGCGCTGATGACCGAGCAGGCCATCGCCTCGACCGCGTTCGTCGGCATGGTCAGCGCTCCCATCGACCCGCGCATCGCCCAGGTGCGCGACCGGGTGGCGGCGTTGCTGCGCGATCTGCTCGCCGAGGCGAGGGAGGCCGGCCGCGTGCGCGCGTACATCACCACCGAGGACCTGGTCACGGCCATGGGCATGATCGCGGCGCTGCTGGCCAAGATACCGGCGGCTGAACGGCGCGAGACCGCTGAGCGGGCATGGCTGCTCCTCTTTTCGGGCATCGCATGCGATCCCCGGGGGTCCGCGCCGCCCGCTCCTTCTGATCGCTGAGGCGGGCGTCGCTTGTGGGGACCCCGCCGGCGCTTAAAATAGTATCGCGATTCGAGTTTTGATGTTGCTGTGTGCCGACTCAGCAGTCTCGAGCAAGGATCGACCGATGACCCGACCCGGATTCCTTTGGGGAGCAGCGACCGCGCCACACCAGGTGGAAGGGAACAACGTCAACATCGACTGGTGGGTTCTCGAGCACGTATGCCGGGCATGGAGCGCAGCGGCGACGCGTGCGACAGCTACCACCGCTACGCCGAGGAGCAGGGCTGGATGGGCGAGCGGGCGATCGAGCGTTTCCGGGCCTACGTCCAGGCCGTGGCCGGCATTCTCGACGGAGTCGAGTGGGTCTGCACGATCAATGAGCCGAACATGCTGGCCCTGATGGTGGCCATGGGCAGGGTCGCGCAGTCCGGCGACGCCAAGTCGTGGATGAGTCCGACCGTGGAGGGCGCGGCCCGGCCGGTGCTGCCGAACACCCGCTCGCCCGCCCAGCCCCGCGGCACGCGCATGGTCCGCTGGTACCACACCCAGCCGACATGATCGCGGATCGCGGAGTCGGTGAACAGGTCGTTGTAGCTCGCCGGCACTGCGGCCTCGAGCGGGGTGTCGAGCGTCCCGCTCCACGGCCGCTCGCCGGCGGCGGAATCGACGGCGAACCGCCACAAACCATCCAGATTGACCAGCTCACGGGTGGCGGTGGCACGTGGCCTCAGCATCGCAATGCCTCCTTGGCGCGTCTTTGACGGCCACCGGCGTCGGCGAGCCGCAGGAACCCGCGAGAGGGGGAGCGCACCGAAAATGCAGAGTCACCGGGCCGGTGCGTCGACCACGGCCGTGACGTCTGCGATTCCGATGGTTCCGCCACCAGGGGCGTCCCGGTAAGCGCGCGAGTCCCGGGCGACGTGGCGGTTGTCGTTCATGATCCAGAGTCGGCCGCCCGGCTCCATGGACTCACTCGGCATGGTGGCGGTGAAACCGCCGAGAGCTGAGTCGACGAGGCCGCAGCCGGAGGTCGGCACTTGAAGCGGGGCAAGAGAGAGTACGCGTAAACGCGTACGAATCACCAGGGCATTGTGCCGGACATCCATGCCGATCTGGGCGGTACCTCGGCGGCCCTGTCAGAGTCCGGCGTGGCTCACGGTTGCTAACCGGATAACTGTCCGGTACGTTTCATGATACCGGACAGATGTCCGCTTAGCTTGTGTTGCACCACGAACGCCGTCGGCAGTAACGGAAGGCATTCCCCGCACCTGCCCACGCACACGGAGGGTTCTCTCGCCATGAATCTGCTCATCTTGGGCGCGACCGGCCCCACCGGTCGCCACGTCGTCGACCTGGCCCTCCGGTCCGGCGACAGGGTCACAGTCCTGGCACGCAGGCCGGAGGCGCTGCACGACCTGGCAGATCAGGTCACCGTGGTCGCCGGAGACGCCACCTCGCACAACGATGTCGCGAAGGCCATGATCGGACAGGACGTCGTCATCTCGGCCCTCGGCAGGAGCACATCCGTGCGCGCCGACGGCCTGTTCACCCGTGCCGCGGCGGCCGTGATCGGCGCGGCCAAGGAAAAGGGCGTCTCCCGCCTGGTATGGCTGTCGTCGTTCGGCGTGGGGGACACCTACCGGTCGGCGAGCGCCGTACAGAAGGTCATGTACCGCACGTTCCTTCGGAACATCTACGCGAACAAGGAGATCTCCGAGAAGAAGATCCGCTCCAGCGGCCTGGACTGGACGCTGGTCTACCCGACCATGCTCACCAAGGGCCCCGCCAAGGGCACCTACCTCGCCGGCGACCGTCTCCCGATGAAGGGCAACCCGACGATCAGCCGCGCGGACGTCGCCGACTTCATGTACAAGGCGGCCCACAGTCCCGAGTGGATCCACCGCGACGCCGTCATCACGGACTGAGGATGAACCCCGATTCCCACGGGCATCGTTCGGGGGGGCTTGAGGCGGCGTGCTCCGCCATGGCCGCGACGGTCCCCGTCTCGGCCGGCAGGACATCCGCCGTGACGGGTCCGTGGGGGCTGCGCCGCCGCCGGTGACGGCCGCAGACGCGGTGACGGGGCGGGCGCCTCCTCCGGCTCCGTGGCTGGCGTGACCGACTCAGGGGTTGGCGCCGCGAGCCACAGGTAGGCGGGCCACGCGAGGATCCGGACCAGATCGAACGGCAATCCGGCCCGCGACCCGAGGAACATCGTCAGCATGAGCACGGGCGCGGCCACGAACACCGCGGTGCCCAGCCGCCGCGGGCGGTCGTGTCCCGGACGATCCGGCGCCACAGGTAGCCAGTGCAGGCCGCTCAGCACCCCCAGGATCACCGCTGTGACGGCCCGGCGTTGTGCACGTCGCCTGCGCGTGGTCTCTAATCGATGCCGACCATGGCTGCGCTTGCGCGCCACAAGCGATCCTGAGCGTCTCGGCTGCGCGCCAGTTCCGAAGGGTCGGGGAACTTCGGTTCGCCCTTGACCAGGGAGATGTAGATCCGGCCTGGCGGTGGGGTGACGGCCCCCAGGGAGACTTCGGCCAGGGCTTCGCCCGCGCGTTCGGGTGTTCCCATGACGTATTCGGGACGGAAGAGAGCGATCAGCCGGAAGACGGTACGCATCAGGAGCGTGACGAACGCACGCCTGGCAGGCGAGCTGTCACGGCCGAGCGAGGTGCCGCCGGTGAGGCCGGGGCTGAAGGCGATCACGGTGATCTGGCGGGTCGTGACCGAGCCGAGCGCGGCGAAGGACTGCGCGGTCAGCAGGTTGCACAGCTTGGACGCGGAGTAGGCGCGTATGCCCGTGCCGAAGCCGCCCTTGCCCGGGAACGCCAGCGCTCGTGGGTCGAGGGTCTTGGGCGCGATCGGGGTGATGGCGGGATCATGCGTTTCGCTGGTGGTGATCACCAGGCGGCCCTGGTCGGCCATGCGCGGCACCAGGAGCCGGGCCAGCAGGTAGTGGGCGAGGTGGTTGACCGCGAACGTCAGCTCGTAGCCCTCGGCGCTGCGCGCCTCGGCGTTGGAGGTCTGCATGCCGGCGTTGAGGACCAGGACGTCGATGCGGGCGCCACCGAGCCGCCGTGTCACCGCGTCGGCGAAGTCACTGACGCTTGCGAGCGAGGCGAGATCGAGCGGTATGACCTCGACGCCGGGCGGCACTGTTCGTCCGCTTCCACGGGCGCCGATGATGACCCGCGTGCCGGGCTGGGCGGCGATGTGCTGCAGCGCGTGTGCGCCGAGCCCGGCTGTGGCGCCGGTCATGACGACAACACGCTGCGCTTTGGCCTGGTCCATTGGCTGGTCGTCCTGTCCTGATGGGGGTGTGGCCTGCCGGCTGCGGTTCTGACCGCAAACCATCGGTGACGACCGGCTGCCGGTTGCCGGCAGGCGCCACCTCTGAGACCATTGTTAATATAACCTCTGCGATATTATCAATTGATAAGGAGTAAGTTGTCAAAATCGGTTTCCGGCTCCGGTGCGCCCGGCGAGATCTCCTCGTCCGTGACAGGCGGCCAACTGCTCGCCGGACTCGCGAGCCTGGGCAAGGGCCTGAGGCAGTGGATGCAGGCGAACATGCCCGCGGGTGGCGGCGGGATGACGGTGCCCCGCGCCACCCTGCTCCTCGGCCTGACGCTCAAGCGCGAACCGGCCGGCATGAGCGAACTCGGCGAGCCCCTGGGCATGTCCCCCAGAAGCATGACTGTGCTGGTGGACGGCCTGGAGAAGGAGGGCTTGGTCCGTCGCGTCGGCCACCGGCACGACCGCCGGATCAAGCTGGTCGAGCTCACCGAGGCCGGCAGGCGGGTGGTGGAGCAGGAGCTCGGGCCGTCGCAAGCGGCGGCAGCGGCATTGTTCGACGACCTCACGCCCGAGGAGCGCGGCGAGCTGCTCAGGCTGCTGGTGAAGGTGGCCGACTCCTTGCGTGCACGCGGGATCGAGGTGCCCTCCCACGATCAAGGCTGATCCTCGAACCCGCAGGGACCTGCCGGACATCTCCCGTGGACGCACTGCTGCAGGAGCGGCGCACGGAACTGCCCGACGCCCAAGCGCATCGTGCCGCAGCCCTGGATGGCGTCCAGTCATGTGAGGCATGTCGGCGTGCGGGTCGTCGGGGGTGGCGTCCGAGACCGAAGAGTCGGTCGCCTACTCGGGGACGTCGCCTAATCAGGAACGGGGAGCCGCGGCGCCGGGAACAGATCGCCGACCAGCGAAGTCGCCGCTTGTGTGGCGATGGCGAGGATGTCGTCGTCCGTGGCCTCGGTGCCCTGGGCGGCCATCACGGCGTTGTGCACACTGAGCAGGGCCATGCGGACGCGCAGCCGGTCCGTCAGCGGCGCGTCGGGGCCGAGGAGAAGCTGTGCCGCCCTGTCGACCCGGTCCAGCGGGCCGCCTTGTCGCAGTGGCATCACCGTACGCAGTGCGGCATGGTTGGCGGCGGCGGACCGCATGGTCCGCAGTCCCTGTCTGCCGCTCAGGGCAATCCAGCGGCCCAGGAACTCGGCGGACAGCTCGGGAGTGAGTGACTGGCCTGCGGCCCAGTCCAGCAGGTCGTCGAGCGCGCGCATGTTCTCTTGGAAGAGGCTGAGGATGATCGCCTCTTTGCTGTCGAAATGGTAGTAGAGCGCCGCTTTGGTGATGCCGATCTGCTCGGCGATCTCGCGCATCGAAGTGGCGTCATAGCCGCGCTCGGTGAACAACGTCAGCGCGGCCTGCTGGATGTCGGCCCGCGTCTGGCCGCCCTTGCGCCGCGGGGCCGTCATCCGTTCCGTCTCTGTCATCGCTCTTCCTTGCTCCCAAGCTCAGCTCCCTCAGAGTTTACCCCCACTTGCTTACCGGCCGGTCAGCAAGTACCTTACTAACCGGCCGGTAGGCAAGTGGTCATGGCGATCCGCACGTCACCGAGCGTCTGCCGGCCTGACATGGCCGAAGGCGGCTCCGATCGCCGTGATCGAGACAGGAAGGGCCGGTATGACTTTGCGAGTTGTGGGGGCGGGGTTTCCGCGTACGGGGACGACGTCGCTGAAGGCGGCGTTGGAGCGGCTGCTCGGGGCGCCCTGCTATCACATGCAGGAGCTGTTCGAGCGGCCGGACGACGCCGCGGTCTGGCGTGACGCCTGCGCGGGAGTCATGCCGGACTGGGACGGATTCCTCGCAGGATACGCAGCCGGGGTGGACTGGCCGGTGTCGTGGTGCTGGCGGGAACTGTCCGCCGCGTACCCGGACGCGCTGGTGCTGCTGTCTCGGCGGGAGAGCGCCGAGCGCTGGTACCAGAGCATGGACCGGACGGTGCTGGAAGGGGCACGCCACCTGATGCGCGGAGACTTCGGCAGCAGGCCGCCGATGCTTGCCCATGTCACCCCCGAGCAGGCTCGCGCCATGCAGGAGATGATTCGCGCCCTGTTCGGCGGCGCGTTCGGCGACCCCCATGACCGCGACAAGGTCATCGCGGCCTACGAGCGGCACCTCGCCGAGGTCCGCGCCGCCGTACCGGCGCACCGGCTGCTGGAATGGCAGCCGGCCGACGGGTGGGAGCCGTTGTGCGCCGCACTCGATCTCCCGGTTCCCGACGAGCCGTTCCCGCACGAGAACACCACAGCCGACATGCGGGCCCGGATGAGCGACATCGACGGCCGATGATGCCGGCGAGGCGGGACAGCCGGCCCGTATGCACCGCGTCGGCGTGGTCGGTATCTGGGTGCGCCATATTCACTAGTTGCTTGCCGACCGGCAGGTAAGTTTCCTTCGCATGGCGGGAGCCCACGTGATGGCAGAAGACAGCGCGAAAGACGCAACAAGTCCCCCGACGG
Organism: Nonomuraea sp. B19D2; assembly: GCF_040137845.1. Lineage (NCBI taxonomy): Bacteria > Bacillati > Actinomycetota > Actinomycetes > Streptosporangiales > Streptosporangiaceae > Nonomuraea > Nonomuraea sp. B19D2. The sequence goes on from NZ_JBEFAK010000014.1 coordinate 140,906, forward strand.
CGGGGCACCAGGCCGGACTGGGGTTCAGCCATCGCCAGATCCTCGTGACGATGAGCGGCCTGGTCATCGCCATGCTGCTGGCGATGCTGGACAACATGATCGTCGCTCCGGCACTGCCGACCATCGTCGGCGAGCTGGGCGGCCTGAACCACCTGGCGTGGGTGAGCACCGGCTACGTCCTGGCCTCCACGGTGGCCACGCCGATCTGGGGCAAGCTCGGCGACCTGTACGGCCGGCGCATCACCTTCGTCGCCGCCGTGGCGCTCTTCCTGCTCGGCTCGGTCCTGTGCGGGATGTCACAGGACATGGCGCAGCTGATCGGCTTCCGCGCCCTGCAAGGCCTGGGAGCGGGCGGCCTCATGGTCGGCGTGCTGTCGATCGTCGGGGAGATGATCCCCCCACGCGATCGCAGCAAGTACCAGGGCGTGATCATGGCTGCCATGCCGGTGGCGATGATCGGCGGCCCGCTCATCGGCGGCTTCATCACCGACAACCTCACCTGGCGCTGGGCCTTCTACGTCAATCTGCCGCTCGGCGCCATCACCCTGATCCTGTGCTGGATCACCCTGGCCAAGCTGCCCAAGGGCGCCGGCAGAGCCGTGATCGACTGGTGGGGCACCGCGCTGCTGACGGTGTGGATCACCGCGCTGGTGCTCATCACCAGCTGGGGCGGCACCCAGTACGACTGGACCTCGCCGCAGATCCTCGGCCTGGCGGCGCTGGCGGTGGCCGGATTCGTCGCCTTCGTGATCGTCCAGCGGCGGGCGGCCGAGCCGATCATGCCGCTGCGAGTCTTCAAGAGCCGCAACTTCTCCCTGGCCGGGGCCGTCGGCTTCATCTCGGGTTTCGCCATGTTCGGCGCCATAGGCTTCCTGCCGCAGTTCCAGCAGTTCGTCCAGGGCTCCTCGGCCACCAACAGCGGCCTGCTGCTCATGCCGATGATGATCGCCTCCATGATCGTCAGCCTGGCCGGCGGCGCGCTGATCGGAAGGACCGGGCACTACAAATCGTTGCCCATCGTCGGCACCGTCCTCGTCACCGCCGGCCTGGCACTGTTCGCCACCATGGACCTCGACACCACCACCACGATGACGACCCTCTACATGGTGGTTCTGGGCGCGGGCATGGGCGCGCTGATGCAGACCAGCACCCTCATCGCCCAAAACAGCCTCGACCTGCGCGACATGGGCGCCGGTACCGGGGTGTCGACCTTCCTGCGCAACATGGGGAGCTCACTCGGCGTCTCCCTGCTCGGTGCCGTCTACACCAGCCAACTGGCCGATTCGCTGGCCGGCGCCGGGCCGGCCGCGCAGAGCGTGGCCGCCTCCGCCGCCTCGATGACCCCGCAAGCGCTGCGTGCCCTGCCAGAGGCAGCCCAGCACCTGTTCCAGCAGGCCGTCACCGACGGCATCACCACCCTGTTCACCTGGGGCGCGGCCGTGACCGCCGTCGGCATCGTCGTGGCCCTCTTCATCCGCCAGGTCCCGCTGCGCGGCGCCGCCACATCAGCCGCCAGTCCCGATGCCGAGCCGGTCGCGGCCGACAGGTGAGGCCAGCCGCCCCGATCGGCCGGGCCCGGCCGATCGCCCGGATGCCGGCCTCCTGATCGTCACCCCCGCCCGGGCGCCCCAGCGCGCAACCCGTCCATGACAAGGTCCAGGAGTCGAGCAGCCTGGGCTTGCCAGTCCCCGCGGGTATCGAGCTGCCAGACGCCGGCGATGGCCAGGATGAAGTCGTCGGAGGTCACCCCCGGACGGATGGTGCCGGCCTCGTGATTGGCCGTGAGCAGAGTCTCGACCGCCTCGACCACCAGCGCGTATCCCGGCTGCGCCGGGCCGTCCGTCGTGCCGACGATCTGACGCATCGCGTCCGACAGGCCGGCCTTGGCGACGGCGAAGCGGGCGAGTTGGTCCATCCATTCACGCAGAGCCTGGTCGGGCGCCAGGGTTTTGAGGAGTTCCGCCGCAGCGTCAGTGAGCTGCTGCACCTCGTGCCGGTGGACTTCCAGGACGAGCGCTTCACGGTTGGGGAAGTTGCGGTAGAACGTGCCCTGCCCGACCCCCGCCTTCTTGGCGATCACACTCAGCGGGACATCTGCGGCACGCGACAACTCGGCCAGTGCCACCTCCAGGATCCGCTCCCGATTGCGCTGCGCATCCGAGCGCTGAGGCCCGTCGTTCCTGGGCTCCACTCCCGCTCCTTCCTGGCTCACGTCCAAACCCTTTGCCGACCGGATGACTGTCCGATGCGGTCCCGGATAGCGGACATCAGTCCGCTTAGGGGCCACCATAGCGCCGGCGCTGCAGGCGAAGCGAGTGGCCGATGGCGCGCGACCGGTGTTCGGGTCGGCCGTGGCGGCGCACTGAGCGGGCGCCCCGATCCCGACGCCCGCGCCTGACCGGCTCTCACGGCCGTCGTAAGTGAGCGACGACGGATCCCCGAAGCGCCGACCGGGCCAACTGAAGCGCGAACTGGGCCAACTGAAGTGCTCAGTCACATCAGGCGGGAGTCGGGAAGGTTGAGGCGGCGTTTCTGGATTGTTACTGGATACAACAAACTCCCGGCCCACAGGGTCTTCCAAAGCGGTCCATCCCGGAATACGTTGCCGCAAACAACATTCATCCGGGCCCCTCCGGAAGAAAGGACCCTGCACCATGCGCAAGGGGATCCTCAGCCTGACCGCCACGGCAGCCGCGCTCGCCCTCGGTCTCACCGCCTGCGGGGGCGACAGCGGTCAGATCACCACGTCGAGCTCGTCGGCCTCGGCCCCAGCGGCGAAGGCCGGGAAGATCGGCGTCATCCTGCCGGACAGCAAGTCCTCGGCCCGGTGGGAGACGGCGGACCGCAAGTACCTCGAAGAGGCGTTCAAGGCCGCCGGCGTCGAGTACGACATCCAGAACGCCCAGAACGACAAGACGGCGTTCCAGACCATCGCCGACCAGATGGTCACCAACGGCGCCACCGTCCTGATGATCGTGAACCTGGACAGCGGCAGCGGCAAGGCCGTCATCGACAAGGCCAAGTCCCAGGGTGTGGCCACGATCGACTACGACCGGCTGACGCTCGGCGGCGGCGCCGCGTACTACGTCAGCTTCGACAACACCAAGGTCGGCACGTTGCAGGGCGAGGGCCTGAGCAAGTGCCTGGCCGACAAGAAGGCCAGCAAGCCGATCGTGGCCTACCTGAACGGCTCTCCCACCGACAACAACGCCACCCTGTTCAAGAACGGCTACGACGGGGTGCTCAAGCCGAAGTTCGACTCCGGCGAGTACGTCAAGGGCCCCGACCAGGCCGTGCCCGACTGGGACAACACCCAGGCCGGCACGATCTTCGAGCAGATGCTGACCCAGCAGCCGAAGATCGCCGGCGTGCTGGCCGCCAACGACGGCCTGGGCAACGCCGCCATCACCGTGCTGAAGAAGAACAACCTCAACGGCAAGGTGCCGGTCACCGGCCAGGACGCCACCGTCCAGGGCCTGCAGAACATCCTCGCCGGCGACCAGTGCATGACGGTCTACAAGGCCGTCAAGAAGGAGGCCGACGCCGCGGCCAAGCTCGCGGTGGCGCTGGCCAAGGGCGAGAAGCCCACGGCGAGCAGCAGCGTCAAGGACCCCGAGAGCGGTCAGGACGTGCCCTCCGAGCTGATGGAGCCGCAGGCCATCTACCTCGACAACGTCCAGGACGTGGTGGCCGACGGTTACGTGACCAAGGAGGAACTGTGCACGGGTGACTTCGCCAAGAAGTGCACCGAGGCCGGCATTCAATAAGACCGAGGGGCGCGGCCGGCCCGGCCGCGCCCCTCTTAGGGAGCCCCATGACCCCCCTCCTTGAAGTGCGCGGGATCGACAAGAGCTTCGGCCCGGTGAAGGTGCTGCACAAGGTCGAGTTCGCGGCGTACGCCGGCGAGGTGACGGCGCTGGTCGGCGACAACGGCGCGGGCAAGTCGACCCTGGTCAAGTGCGTCGGCGGCATCTATCCGATCGACGCCGGCGAGATCCTCTTCGACGGCCGGCAGGTGCAGGTCCACAGCCCGCGCGACGCGGGCGAGCTCGGGATCGAGATCGTGTACCAGGACCTGGCCCTGTGTGACAACCTCGACATCGTCCAGAACATGTTCCTCGGCAGGGAACGCAAGAACGGGCTCCTGCTCGACGAGGACAGCATGGAGGAACTGGCCGCGCAGACCCTCAGCAGCCTGTCCGTGCGCACGGTGAAGTCCATCAGGCAGCAGGTCTCCAGCCTGTCCGGCGGGCAGCGGCAGACCGTGGCCATCGCCAAGGCCGTGCTGTGGAACAGCAAGGTCGTCATCCTCGACGAGCCGACCGCGGCCCTGGGCGTGGCACAGACCGCGCAGGTCCTGGAGCTGGTGCGACGGCTGGCCGACACGGGCCTGGCCGTCGTCCTCATCTCGCACAACATGAACGACGTCTTCGCCGTCTCCGACCGGATCGCGGCGCTCTACCTCGGCAGGATGGCCGCCCAGGTCAGGACCGCCGACGTGACGCACGCCCAGGTCGTCGAACTGATCACCTCAGGCCGCAGCGGGGATCTCGGCCTCAAGAACGGGGTCACCCCATGAGCAAGGTCAAGGAACTCCCTGGCGAGGCCATCGCCGCCGCGACGCAGTCCCCGTCGATCGGCAACAGCTTCCTCGCCTACGTCGAGCGGGTACGCGGCGGGGACATGGGCGCGCTGCCCGCCGTGCTGGGCCTGATCGTGCTCTGTACGGTCTTCGCCGTCGCGCGGCCCGCCTTCGTCACCTCGATCAACTTCGCGAACCTCTTCACGCAGGGCGCCGCGACCACCCTGATCGCGATGGGCCTGGTGTTCGTGCTGCTGCTCGGCGAGATCGACCTGTCCGCCGGCTTCGCCAGCGGCGTGTGCGCGGCGGTGCTCGCCGTCACGCTCACGGGCATGGGCCTGCCCTGGTACGTGTGCGCGCTGGCCGCCATCGTCACCGGCATGGTCATCGGCACCGCGCTCGGCACGCTGGTCGCCAAGGTCGGCATCCCGTCGTTCGTGGTCACGCTGGCCGCGTTCCTCGCCTTCCAGGGCCTGGTCCTGGTCCTGGTCGACGAGGGCACGAACATCTCGATCAGGGACAGCGTGATCGTGGCCATCGCGAACAAGAACCTGCCGCCCTCGCTCGGCTGGGCGCTCTACGCGGTCTGCGTGGCGGTCTTCGCCGCCGTGCAGCTCCTGCGGGCCAGGAAGCGCTCCAAGCGCGGGCTGGCGGCAGACCCACTGTCGCTGATCGCCGCCCGGGTGGGCGCGCTGGCGGTGCTGGCCGGGCTCGCGGTGTACGTGCTCAACCTGGAGCGCAGCCGCAACCCGGCGCTGGTCTCGCTCACCGGGGTGCCGATCGTGGTGCCCGTGATCCTGGTACTGCTGGTCGTGTGGACGATGGTGCTGCGCCGTACCGCGTTCGGACGTCACCTCTACGCGGTCGGCGGGAACACCGAGGCCGCGCGGCGGGCGGGCATCCCGGTCGACAGGATCAGGATCAGCGCGTTCGTGATCTGCTCCTCGATGGCCGCGATCGGCGGGATCGTGGCCGCGTCCAGGGCCAGCTCCGTCGACCCGAACACGGGCGGCAGCTCCGTCCTGCTGTACGCGGTCGGCGCGGCGGTCATCGGCGGCACGAGCCTGTTCGGCGGCAAGGGCAGGGTGCTCGACGCCGTGCTCGGCGGCGCCGTGGTGGCGGTGATCGAGAACGGCATGGGTCTGATGGGGTATGGAGCCAGTGTGAAGTACCTGGTCACGGGGTCTGTGCTGCTGCTCGCCGCGGGGGTGGACGCCCTGGCGCGCAAGCGGGCGGCTGCCGCTGGTCTAAGGTGATCAGCGACTCACAGCCCCCCTTGAAGGAACCCCAGACGATGCGTGCCGGCCCTTCCCAGGAGGACATCAGGCGCCACAACCTCGGCGCGCTGCTTCGCCATGTCCACCTGGGCGGGCCGATCTCGCGTGCCGAGCTGACCACGAAGATGGGGCTCAACCGCAGCACGATCATGGCGCTGACCTCCGACCTCACCGCGGCGGGGCTGGTGCGGGAGGAGCTGCCCCGCGAGACGGGCCGCGCGGGGCGGCCCTCGCTCGTGGTGCGGCCGGAGTCGGCGCGGGTCTACGTGTTCGCCTTCGACGTGGGCCCCGACCGGCTCGCGGTCGCCCGCGTGGGGCTGGGCGGGGTGATACTCGACCGCCGCGAGACGGCGCGCGAGCGTGGCCCGTTCCAGCTGGACGAGCTGACCGGGACGCTGGCCGGCTTCGCCAGGCAGATGCGGCGCAAGACCAGGGACGACACCGTCTGCGTCGGGGCGGCGGCGGCCGTGTCCGGCGGCGTGCGCAAGGCCGACGGAGTGGTGCGGTTCGGGCCCAACCTGCTGGCCGAGGAGGTGCCGTTCGGCGAGGAGCTGGGCCGCAGGCTGGGCCTGGGGCTGCCGGTCAGCGTGGGCAACGACGCCAACCTGGCCGCGCTCGCCGAGCACAGCCGCGGCGTCGGCGCCGCCGTCAGGGACCTCATCTACCTGCATGGTGACGTGGGCATCGGCGGCGGCATCATCGCGGGCGGCCACCTGCTGGGCGGCCACGACGGCTACGGCGGCGAGGTCGGCCACATGGTCGTCAACCCGGGGGGCCGCGCCTGCGGCTGCGGCTCGCACGGGTGCCTCGAGGCGGAGGTGGGGGAGCGGGCCCTGCTGGAGGCCGCGGGCCGCGTCGGTCCCGGGCAGCACGGGCGGGACGCGGTGCGTGCCGTGGTGGAGGCCGCCGACCGGGGCGACATCGAGGCGCAGGACGCCCTCAGCAAGGTCGGCGACTGGCTCGGCCTCGGCGTGGCGAACCTGGTGAACATCTTCAACCCGGAAATGGTGATCTTCGGGGGGATGCTGCGGGAGATCTACCTCGGGTCGGCGGCGCAGGTGCGTACCCAGCTCGCCCTGCACGCGATGGCGCCGCAGCGGGAGAGGCTGCGGCTGCGCACGTCGGCGCTGGGGGACGCCGCCACGCTGGTGGGCGCGGCCGAGCTGGCCTTCGCCCACGTCCTGGCCGATCCCCTGGAGGTCCTGGCCCGCGCCCACGCCTGACAGGGACGGTCAGGCGACCTTGGACGTGGTGGCCGTCCACGTGTTGCAGAAGCCCGTGGCGCCGCCCCGGTAGCCGCGGTCCTGCCAGAAGGCGAGGTTGCGCGGCTTGCCGTGGATCTTGCTCTCGTCCGCCCTGCGCACGGCGTCGATCCAGTCGTCCCACTCGATCCCGGGGTTGATCGACTTGAGGGTGGCGCTGTAGAAGACGCCGGCGAAGCATTCGGCCTGCATCTCCAGCCGGTGGCTCAGCAGGGCCCGGGCGCTGTCCGAAGCGGGCCAGTACAGCGCGTTCTGCGCGTCCAGCACGCCGATGAGCTGCTGCACGTGGTGCCCCCATTCGTGGGCGACCGAGTGCGCGATGTTCATCCTGAACGGGTCGCCCAGGTCGTGCCTCATGATGCGGATGGCGATCGTGCGCTGCACCGGGCAGTACTGCGCGCCGTTGCTGGTGATCTTCCCGCAGACGGAGTCGCTCCCCGTCGTGATCGTGACCTCGGGCGAGGTGTACGTCAGCCCGGCGGCCGCGAACCGGCCGGCCCAGAAGCGGTCGGCGCATTCGGCCATCGCGCGGTGGAAGGACTTGAGCGAGGCGACGCTCCCCGCGCGGATCTGCGGGACAGCGCATCTCTGGGCGGCCACGCGTCCGCCCATCGCCCCCGACAGACCGGCCCGCGCGATGCTCGACGCCGCCCAGGCCGGCCCGGAGTGCCCGGAGAAGAGGAGCAGACCCGCGACCATGCCCGCTAAGAGGGAAATGCGCATGATCGCGGATCTTAGATTACTTAGTAGTGATTTGGGCTAGAGGACCTTGGCCTTCGGCGCGGCCCAGGTGTTGCAGGCGTTCGCCGACTCGCTCTTGAAGCCGCGCTGGAGCCAATAGGCGTTGTTGGCGTCCTTGCCGTGGGTCTGGTCGGCGCCGCTGCGCACCTTCACGCCGATGGAGCTCAGGTCGAGGAAGTTGTGGGTGGACTTGAGGATGGCGCCCCACTCGGCGTCGCTGCGGCCCAGCGAGTCCCAGACGCGGCCGACGAAGGCCCCGGACAGGCACTGCGCCTGCAACTCGGAGCGACGGACCCCGTCGAGCGCCCGCGTGCCGCTGCCGGCGTAGAACCTCTCCGTGGCGTTGCCGATGCCCGTGAGCTGCTGGACGTGGTGCCCGTACTCGTGGGCCAGCACCTGCATCAGCGCCAGGTTCCGCGGCTCTTCGACTATCTCCGGGCTCAGCAGGAACGTGATGGACTTGTTGTTCGGGCAATAGAGCGCCTGCGCGCCCTCGGGGAACTTCCCGCACGCCGTCTTCGTGCCCACCTTGGTGATCACCGTGAGCTTGGGGTTGCTGAAGCGGTAGCCCGCCTTCTTCACCACGGGCGCCCACGCCTGCTTGAGGCAGTCCATCACGGAGGAGAAATAGACCTCCGCCTCATCGACGGACCCGTTGTTGACCGGCGGCTCCTCGCACGTCTGGATGCCGAGCTTGCCCGCCTTGTACAGCGGGTTCTTCGTCAGGACCGGCTTGAAGGCCGGCGCCGAGACGGTGGCCGCGTGGGCCGTGCCGGCGAAGAGCAGGCTCGCCAGGGCGCCTGCCATGAGCGCCAATCGGTGGATACGCATGAGAAGGCACCCTATTAAAGAGGGAGTTCCAGGTAAAGGAACATTAAAGTGTATTTCTGGGTGAGGCGGACCAGGTGTTGCACGCCCCCGGAGTCCCGCGGTTGAAGCCGCGCGTCATCCAGGCGGCCTGCGTCGGTCCCCTGCCGTGGTCGTTCTGCGGCCAGCCCTTGGCGCCGTTCTTCCTGAACCAGCCCACGGTGTACGCCCAGTCGGCGTCCGTGACCAGCGCCGTTTCCTTCATCGTGCTCATGAAGACCGAGGAGAAGCATTCGGCCTGCAGCTCCGAATTGCGCGAGAGCTGCAGTCGCTTGGCCTTCGCCGCCACGGTCCTTGCGGCCCAGTAGTAGTTCCAGATGCCGGAGATCTGCTGGACGTGGTGGCCGTACTCGTGGGCGATCAGGCGGGTGATGCCCAGCGGGAACGGGTTCCGCAACTGGTCCCGGCTGATCATCAGGTACATCGTGCGGTCGGTGGAGCAGTAGACGCCGTCGGCGCCGGCGTTCCACGCGCCGCAGGGCGTCTTGACCTTGGCGGTGATGATGCGCAGCCGCGGCTTGGTGAACGGCAGCCTGGCCTTGCGGAACTGGGCGCCCCACGCCTTGTTGAGGCAGTTGGTCACGCGGGTCAGGAAGCGCCGGTACGCGATCATGCTCCCGGCCGGGAGGTTGCCGGGCGCGCAGTTCACGTCGGTCAGGCGCCCGGTCTTGTAGAGCGGGTTGGCCGTCGCCACCGCCCTGCCGATCGAGGGGCCCTTGTTCGACTGGCTGGAGAGCTTGGCGGGTGGGGAGGCGAGCTGCTGGGCCTCGTTCTGCGGCTCCGTCGAGGTGGTGGCCACGTCGGCCAGCACCAGCACTAAACCGGCCGCTGCCAGGGCAAGTGCCAGCATGGCGACCGCCAGTGCCGCGAGTTTACTTTTGGGGACGGAGTTCATATGTCCCGAAAGACTAGGTCAAGATCGGACATATGTGGGTGGATTTGACTCGATGGAGTCAGTGAGGCGTCCGCGAACTAGACTCGGGACGTCGGCGCACAAGAGCAGAGGGGAGTCGGATCCGTGAGCGGGTTGCTGGGCTCGATTAAGGGACCGCACGACGTCAAACGGCTCGCTGTCGAGGAGTTGCCACAACTCGCGGGGGAGATCCGTGATCTGCTCGTCGACTCATGCGCCAGGTTCGGCGGCCACCTGGGCCCCAACCTGGGTGTGGTGGAGCTCACCATCGCCGTGCACCGGGTCTTCGACTCGCCGAACGACCCCGTCGTCTGGGACACCGGCCACCAGGCGTACGTGCACAAACTGCTGACCGGACGGGCCGCGGGCTTCGAGGCGCTCAAGCAGGAGGGCGGCCTGTCGGGCTACCCGAGCCAGGCCGAGTCCGAGCACGATTTCGTGGAGAACTCCCACGCCTCGACCGCGCTCTCCTACGCCGACGGCCTGGCCAAGGCGTTCAAGCTGCGCCGCGAGCACGACCGCACGGTCGTCGCCGTGATCGGCGACGGCGCGCTGACCGGCGGCATGGCGTGGGAGGCGCTCAACAACATCGCCGCCGCCAGGGACCTGCCGGTCGTGATCGTGGTCAACGACAACGGCCGCTCCTACTCGCCCACGATCGGCGGCCTGGCCTCCCACCTGTCCTCGCTGCGGGTCAACCGCAGGTACGAGGACATGCTCGAATACGTCAAGGAGAAGTTGGGGAACGTTCCCGTCCTCTACGACGCGCTCCACGGCTTCAAGAAGGGCGTCAAGGACGTCCTGGCGCCGCAGGTCATGTTCGAGGACCTCGGGCTGAAATACGTCGGCCCCATCGACGGCCACGACGAGCAGGCCATGGAGGCCGCGCTGCGCAAGGCCCGCGACTTCCGCGGCCCGGTCATCGTGCACGCGCTCACCCAGAAGGGCCGCGGCTACACGCCCGCGGAGAACCACGACGAGGACCAGTTCCACTCGCCCGGCGCCTTCGACCGGGCCACCGGCGCGGAGAAGCCCAAGGGGCGCATCTGGACCAACGTGTTCAGCGAGGAGCTCGTCCGGCTCGGCAAGGAGCGCGAGGACCTCGTCGCGATCACCGCGGCCATGCTCCACCCGACGGGCCTCAACGCGTTCGCCGACGCCTTCCCCGAGCGCATCTACGACGTCGGCATCGCCGAGCAGCACGCGCTGACCAGCGCCGCCGGGCTGGCCCTCGGCGGCATGCACCCGGTCGTGGCCGTCTACGCCACGTTCCTCAACCGGGCCTTCGACCAGCTCCTCATGGACGTCGCCCTGCACCGGCTGCCCGTCACCGTGGTGCTCGACCGGGCGGGCGTCACGGGCGACGACGGCGCCAGCCACAACGGCATGTGGGACCTGTCGATACTCCAGGTCGTCCCGGGCCTGCGGATCGCGGTGCCGCGCGACGGCGACCGGCTTACCGAGCTGCTGCGCGAGGCCGTGGCGGTCACCGAGGGGCCGACCGTGCTGCGCTTCCCCAAGGGCCCGGTCGCCGAGTCGCTCGAGGCGGTGGGCAAGCTGGGCGAGATGGACCTGCTGCGCGCCCCGGCAGGCGAGCCCGACGTGCTGCTGGTCGGCGTCGGCCCGATGGCGCAGGTCTGCATCGACGCCGCGGTCCTGCTCGACGCCCAGGGCATCTCGGCCACCGTGGTCGACCCCCGCTGGGTCAAGCCGCTCGACGAGGCGCTGGTGCTGGCGGCGAGCGCCCACAAGCTGGTGGCCGTCGTCGAGGACAACGGCCGCGTGGGCGCCGTGGGCGACGCCGTGGCCCGCCTGCTGCGCGACTCCGACGTCGACGTGCCTGTGCGTACGTACGGGATTCCGCAGGAGTTCCTCGACCACGCCAAGCGGGCCGCGATCCTCGGCCGGATCGGCCTGACCGCGCAGGACCTCGCGCGGCAGATCACCGAGGCGGTCGCGAAGCGGACCTCCCACGAGGAGCCCGCCCGCCGCTGACCCACCGCGGCGCTGATCCCCGTCACGGCGCCCAACGCCCAGGCCACCGCGTGGCGCGCTCGTAAAGGGCACTGCCGATCGCGCCTTGCCTGCCTGGCGTGCGGTGCCGTGGCCGGGCGCTGTGCCGCGCCGCGCACCGGGTGCGAAGCCTGCGCGGCCCGGCGGCGCGTACGCGGTTCGCGGGTGGAGCCGGTCGTGATCAGGCGTGATCACGAAAGGGTGTGGGAAGGATCGACGATGTGGAGATCTTTCGCACGAAGAGTGTCGAGCAGTCGATCCGCGACACCGAAGCTCCCGAGCACCAGCTGCGCAAGCGTCTGACCGCCACCGACCTGACGGTCTTCGGCATCGGAGTGATCGTCGGCACCGGGATCTTCGTGCTCACGGGAGAGGTCGCCAGGGAGGTGGCGGGCCCCGCGGTGGCGGTGTCGTTCGTCGTCGCGGGCATCGTCTGCGGGCTGGCGGCCCTGTGCTACGCCGAGTTCGCCTCCACGATCCCGGTCGCCGGCTCGGCCTACACCTTCGCCTTCGCCACCCTGGGCGAGTTCCCGGCGTGGGTGATCGGCTGGGACCTGACTCTGGAGCTGGCGCTGGCCGCGGCCGTGGTGGCGGTCGGCTGGTCGGGCTACTTCGCCTCGATGCTCTCCTCCATCGGCATCCACCTGCCCAGCGCGATCGCGGGTGAGGACCCCGTGGTCAACGTGCCCGCGATCGCCATCATCCTCATCCTCACCACCATCCTGGTCGCCGGGATCAAAGTGTCATCGCGGGTCAACCTCATCCTCGTGATCACCAAGATCGGGGTGGTGCTGCTGGTGATCGTGGCCGGGCTGTTCTTCGTCAAGGCCGCCAACTACACCCCGTTCATCCCCGAGGCGGTGTCCACGCCGCGGGTGGAAGGGCTGAAGGCGCCGCTTTTCCAGGTGCTGTTCGGCGTCACGCCGGTCGCGTTCGGCGTGCTCGGCATCTTCTCCGCCGCGGCGATCGTGTTCTTCGCGTTCATCGGCTTCGACATCGTCGCCACGGCCGCGGAGGAGACCATCGAGCCGCAGCGCGACGTCCCGCGTGGCATCCTCGGCTCGCTGGCCATCTGCACGGCTCTCTACGTCGCCGTCTCGATCGTCGTCGTCGGCATGCAGCGCTACGACCAGCTGAGCACCTCGGCGCCGCTGTCCGACGCGTTCGTCTCGGTCGGCTTCGCTTGGCTGGCCACGATCATCAGCGTCGGCGCCATCGCCGGCCTGACGACCGTGGTGCTCGTGCTGCTGCTCGGGCAGACCCGGGTGCTGTTCGCGATGTGCCGCGACGGGCTGCTGCCGCGACCGCTGGCGAAAGTCCATCCCCGCTTCGGCACGCCGGCCCGTCTCACGATCATCATCGGCGTGGTGTCGATGGCGCTGGCCGGGTTCGTGTCGTTCGGCGCGCTGGCCGAGCTGGTGAACATCGGCACGCTCTTCGCGTTCGTGGTGGTCTCGATCGGCGTGGTCATCCTCAGGCGCACGCGGCCCGACCTGCCGCGGGCCTTCCGCGCGCCGCTGGTGCCGCTGCTGCCGATCGTGTCCGTGCTGGCCTGCTTCTACCTCATGCTCAACCTGCCGGTGGAGACGTGGCTGAGGTTCCTGGTCTGGATGCTCATCGGCGTCATCGTCTACTTCGCCTACGGCTACCGTCACAGCAGGACCGCGGCCCCCTGGGTCAAGAGCGACGACTGAGGGGGGCGGGCGCGATCCCACCCCCCGAGTCGCCTCAGAGGGCGGCAACCGCCCCTGTCACGGCCTCCACCAGGCAGCCGTTGTCGAAGACCTTGCCCCAGCGCACCGGCTTGCCGTACCACTGGCCCTTGACCCCGACGGCGTGCGGCTGCAGCTCATGGGTGCAGGCGGCGTCCGGTGAGACGTTGAGCTGCTTGGGGTCCCCCTGGACCTGCTCCAGCAGCTCGCAGGCCGCTCGCGCGTTCGGGTGGTTGCCTCCGGCGGGCCCGCAGTGGAGCCGGACCGTCTTCGTCTCCCCGCCCTTCACCGCTACGGCGATCTTGAGCTGGGCCTTCGGGCGCGCGGCCATGGCGGGCGACGAGGTGCCCAGCATGATGAGGCCGCAGAGCGCGAGGGTGCCTAGTGCTCGGATCATGATGACTACTCTCCGTTCGTAGAAACGTACGAAACGTTACGACGGAGGTGGGTGTGGGGTAAGGAGGCCCGCCGGGCGGGCCTCCTAAAAAGGTCAGGCAGGCACCGAAGCGATTCCCGGGGCGAGGAAGCGCGGCTGGGCGATGCCCGTCCTGTCCAGGTACGGGGTGATCCCGCCCAGATGGAACGGCCAGCCGGCCCCGAGGATCATGCACAGGTCGATGTCCTGCGCGGCGGCGACCACGCCCTCGTCCAGCATGATGCGGATCTCCCTGGCCAGCGCCGCCAGGACGCGGTCGCGCACCTGCTCGGCAGTGGACGGTGACGAGCCGCCGGAGAAGAGGGCCACCGCCTCGGGGTCGAGCGTGAAGTCGGGGCGGTACACGCCCGGCTTGCCCGTGGCGACCAGCTTGGCCATGTTCTCCGAGACGCCGAACCGGTCGGGGAAGGCCTCGTGCAGCGTCTCGGCCACGTGCAGGCCGACGGCCGGGCCGACGAGCTGCAGCAGCGCGAACGGCGTCATCGGCAGCCCGAGCCCGTCCAGCGCGTGCTCGGCCACCTCCAGCGGCGTGCCCTCGTCCACGGCCGCCACGACCTCGCCCATGAAGCAGGTCAGCAGCCGGTTGACCACGAACGCGGGCGCGTCCTTGACCAGCACCGACGACTTCTTCAGCGTCTTGCCCACCGCGAACGCCGTGGCCAGCGTGGCGTCGTCCGTCGCGGCGCCGCGGATGATCTCCAGCAGCGGCATGACGGCCACCGGGTTGAAGAAGTGGAACCCGACCAGCCGCTCGGGATGCGCCAGATCGGCGCCCATCTCGGTCAGGGAGAGCGAGGAGGTGTTCGTGGCCAGCACGCACTCGGTCGAGACCACGGCCTCGACCTCGGCGAACACCTGCTTCTTGACCGCCAGGTCCTCGAACACGGCCTCGATCACGAAGTCGGCGTCGGCGAAGGCGTTCTTGGTCAGCGAGCCGGTCACCAGAGCCTTGAGGCGGTTGGCCTGGTCGGCCGAGACGCGGCCCTTGCCGAGGAGCTTGTCGACCTCCGCGTGCACGTACCCGACGCCCTTGTCGAGCCTGGCCTGGTCGAGGTCGGTCAGCACGACCGGCACCTCGAGGCGGCGGGCGAACAGCAGCGCCATCTGCGAGGCCATCAGCCCCGCGCCCACCACGCCGACCTTGGTGATCTTGCGGGCCAGCGACCGGTCGGGCGCGCCCGCGGGCCGCTTGGCACGGCGCTGCACCAGGTCGAACGAGTAGAGCCCAGCCCGCAGCTCATCGCCCATCAGCAGGTCGGCCAGCGCCTGGTCCTCGGCGGCGAAGCCCTCGTCGCGGGAGGCCGTGCGGGCCTGCGCGATCAGGTCGAGCGCGCGGTAGGGGGCGGGAGCGGCGCCGCGCAGCTTCATGTCCACCAGGAAGCGCGCGTCGGCGACCGTCTTGTCCCAGTCCTCGTCGTGGGCCGGCCGCTCCACGGCCAGCTCGCCCTTGACCACGCGGGCGGCCCAGCGCAGGGACTCCTCCAGGAAGTCGGCGGGCTCGAACATCGCGTCCGCCACGCCCAGCTCGTACGCCTCCTTGCCCTTGATCATGCGGTTCTGGGAGAGCGGGTTCTCGATGATCAGCTTGATCGCGTTCGCCGGGCCGATCAGGCGGGGGAGCAGCTGCGTGCCGCCCCAGCCCGGCACGAGGCCGAGGAAGCACTCGGGCAGCGCGACCGCGGGCACGCCCGAGGAGATCGTCCGGTACGCGCAGTGCAGCGCCACCTCGAGCCCGCCGCCCATCGCGGCGCCGTTCACGAACGCGAACGACGGGATCGGCAGCTCGCCCAGCCTGCGGAAGACATGATGGCCCAGCGCGCCGATGGCCAGGGCCTCCTCGCGCGTGGTCAGGGCCGCCGCGCCCTTGAGGTCGGCGCCGACGGCGAAGATGAACGGCTTGCCCGTCACGCCCACCGCGGCCAGGTCGGTGCGCTCGGCGATCTCCGACAGCGCGCCGTTGAGCGCGAACAGGCCGCGCGGGCCGAACGTGTTGGGCTTGGTGTGGTCGAAGCCGTTGTCCAGCGTGATCAGCGCCATCGTGCCCGCGCCGTAGGGCAGCTGCACGTCACGCACCAGCGCCTTGGTGACGACTTCGTCGCTGCTGCGCTCGCTCAGCAGGCCCCGCCAGGTCTCGATGCTCACAGGCCCTCCTTCGTCGGTCCTGCGAGCAGAGTCGCTGTGCCTACTTGTTCGCTCGCTTCGCTCGCTCATGCCAGGTTCTCCCAGATCACAGTGCCGCCCATGCCCATGCCGACGCACATGGTGGTGATGCCGTACCGCACGTCGGGACGCTCGCCGAACTGCCGCGCGAGCTGCGTCATCAGCCGCACGCCTGAGGAGGCCAGCGGGTGGCCGTAGGCGATCGCGCCGCCGTACTGGTTCACGCGGGGGTCGTCGTCGGCGATCCCGAAGTGGTCGAGGAAGGCCAGCACCTGTACGGCGAACGCCTCGTTGATCTCGAACAGCCCGATGTCTGAGATGTCCAGGCCGGCCAGCCGGAGCGCCCGCTCCGTGGACGGGATCGGCCCCACGCCCATGACCTCGGGGTCCACGCCCGCGAACGCGTAGGAGACGAGCCGCATCTTCGCGCCCAGCCCCAGCTCGTCCGCGACCTCCTTGGCGGCCACGACGCACCCGGTGGCGCCGTCGTTGATGCCGGAGGAGTTGCCCGCCGTGACGTTGCCGTGCGGCCGGAACGGCGTCTTGAGCGTGCTCAGCCCTTCCAGCGTGGTGCCCGGCCGCGGCGCCTCGTCCTCGACCGCCAGGCCCCAGCCCTTCTCGGCCGTCCTGATCGCGGTCGGCACCAGGTCCGGCTGGATCTTGCCGTCGGCGTACGCCTTGGCCGCCCGCTCCTGCGACAGCACCGCGTACGCGTCCGCGCGCTCCTTGGCGATCGCCGGGTAGCGGTCGTGCAGGTTCTCCGCCGTCATGCCCATGACCAGCGCGCTCGGGTCGACCAGCTTCTCCGACAGGAACCGCGGGTTCGGATCGACGCCCTCGCCCATCGGGTGGCGGCCCATGTGCTCGACGCCGCCCGCGATGGCCACGTCGTACGCGCCGAACGCGATGCCGCCCGCGACCGTGGTGACCGCGGTCATCGCGCCCGCGCACATGCGGTCGATGGCGTAGCCGGGCACGCTCTTGGGCAGGCCGGCCAGCACCGCCGCCGCCCGGCCGATGGTCAGGCCCTGGTCGCCGATCTGCGTGGTCGCGGCGACGGCGACCTCGTCCACGCGCTCGGGGGGCAGATTGGGGTTGCGCCTGATGAGTTCGCGGATGACGCGGACGACCAGGTCGTCCGCGCGGGTCTCCGCGTACAGCCCCTTCGGCCCTGACTTGCCGAAAGGCGTGCGCACGCCGTCGACGAACACGACGTCACGAGAGGAAGGCACGGATTCGCTCCTCGTTGGAGAGTGGGTTCCGTGCCTATGCTACTCGCCAGTAACTACTCCGCAGACGAGGGCGGCGGTCAGCAATGCGTAAACGACGGCCGTGCCCGGCTCCCAGAGATGGGCACGGGCCCCGACCAGGGCCGCGACCGCCACGGCCGCGCCCGTCCAGAGCGCCGCGCCCTCTCGCGGGTGCGCGTCGCGGCCGGGGTCCCACGGATCGCCAGGTGATCCGCCCGACCGCAGGGCACGCACCAGCATCCCCACCGCGTCACGTGCCCACCACAGGACGAACAACACCCCCGCCGCGACACTCATCACCGCCAGGGCTTCGGCGGCCCAGCGCAGCGCGTCGGCGAAGGCGTGCCGGGCGGCCTCGCGGAAGAAGTGCGGCGCCGTCCAGCCGAGCAGCAGCGTCACCGCCCAGCCGCAGGCCACCGCCAGCCTGCTGAGTGGCCGTGCCCGTCCCGAGCGGGCGACGGCGTAGAGCTCGCGCTCTTTCTGGCGGACGAGCCGGGCATGGACGCCCCAGACGTACTGGGTGATCGCCAGTGCGGGCAGCGCCATCATGAAGACCGCCAGCGACAACACGGCCAGCGGCAGCGTCTGCTCCGTGCTCTGCGCCCGGTCGGCGAGCAACTGGGCGGTGGCCAGCAGCGCGATGGCGGCGGACAGTGCGATGAAGGCCCGGCGGCGGGCGGTTCTGGCCCTGGCGCGCAACTCGGCCAGTCCCTGAGCGCCTGGAGGGGGCGCCATCTCGGTCAACAGCATGACTGTCATGATGGCGTCACCGCGCGTAGCGACGCCCCCGATTCGCGGGCTTTGGATGGAGCCCTCGCTCGCAGGGAAGGGTGGCAGTCCGGTGGATTGCCGCGGCCGGCTGAATGGCGCGACATTTCCTTGAGCCGCGGAGTTTCTCAGTACACTGCGCGTCACCGGAAGAGGAACACGTTTCTCTTCTGCGGAGGGGGGCGTGTGAGACAGAGCGCGAAATACCCGGTGGAAGCTCCAGCCCGGCGGAGCCGTGTGGCCGGCCCGCGACGGCGGGTCTCCGTGCTGGGATGGGTCAGCATCGGGCTGACACTCGTGCTGGTGGCCGTCTCGCTCGGCGCGTACGCGTACTACCGGCGCCTCGAGAGCGAGATCCCCCGCGAGGAAATCGACGTCGGCCCGAGCCGCCCGCCGGAGACCGGCGCGCTCAACGTCCTGCTCGTCGGCTCAGACTCCCGCGAGGGCGACAACAAGAAGTACGGCGCCAAGTCGCAGGGCCTCGGCGAGCGCACCGACACGATCATGTTGCTGCACATCTCCCCGAACCGGGACAAGGCCACCATGATCAGCTTCCCGCGCGACTCCATGGTGATGATCCCCGAGTGCCAGAGCCGTACCGGCGCGGTGCTCCCAGGGGGTCTGCGCCAGATCAACTCCGCCTTCAACGACGGCGGCATCAACTGCACGATCAAGACCCTCGAGTCGCTCACCAACATCAAGATCAACCACTTCGTGAAGGTGGACTTCACCGGCTTCAAGGGCATCGTCGACGCCATCGGCGGCATCGAGATCTGCCTGCCCAAGGCCGTCAACGACCCCAAGTCCAAGCTGGTGCTCGGCGCGGGCAAGCACGTGGTCAACGGCGAGCAGGCGCTGGGCTATGTGCGGACCCGGTACGCGCTGGGCGACGGCAGCGACCTGAGCAGGATCCAGCGGCAGCAGGTCTTCCTCACCAAGGTGCTGGATACGGTCACCAGCGCCGGCCTGCTCACCAACCCGGTCAAGCTGAACGCGTTCCTGGAGTCGGCCGTCGCGGCCGTCACCGTGGACAGCGGGCTGACGCTGGACCGGATGGTGGAGATCGCCAAGAGCGTCAAGGGGCTCACAGCCAAGGAGCTCAAGGGCGTCACCGTGCCCACCGAGCCCTATCCGCAGGACAAGAACCGGGTCCAGTTCAGCCAGCCGGCCGCCCGGGACTTCTTCGAGAGCGTGCGCAACGACGTCGAGGTCACCGCGACCCCCACGCCCGGCAAGGCCGCCGCGCCCAAGATCGAGAACAAGCAGGTACGCGTCCAGGTGCTCAACGGCACGGGGGAGCGGGGCAAGGCGCTCCAGGTGGCCGACCAGCTGGCCGAGCAGGGATTCGTGATCATGGAGGTCGGCAACGCCGCCACGACCGCGACCACCTCCATCCGGTACGCCAAGAAGGACACCACGGACGGGCCCGCCTACGCCGACGCGGTGGCCGTGCGGCTGTCCAAGGAGAAGAAGACGCCGGTGGCGGGCAAGGTCCGGCCGGTCAACACGGAGCCGTACAAGTCGCCGGCCGCTCAGGCGCCGGACGGGCCGATCATCCAGCTCGTCATCGGGGCGGACTGGCCCGGGGTGCGCGTGGTCTCGGCGATCCCCGACTCGCTCAAGGACAAGGTCGTCGACTCCAACACCAACCCCTGTCTGTAAGCCCCGCCGGGGGTTCGGCCGCCGGTGACGCCTCGGGTCCGTCCAGCGTCGATCCGTAGCGCCCATCCTGTCCTTTGCGTGCTTTTAGAAGCAGGCCGCAGCACTGGCGTCGCTTAAAGTGATGAATGTTACAGAGAGTGTTTTGGGGGAAACATGTGAAATTTCCGGACAAGGGGAGGTTGGGTCTGCTAGGAAAGGGCGCGGTCCGAATTCGTACTAGAGAGGTTCCATCGTGGCGCGCGACGAGAACGACAGGCCTTACGAGGATGGGCAGGGGAGGTCGTTAAACCCTGAGATGACGGGTGACGTGCTTTCCCCACGGTGGAGCACTGAGGACACCGACGAGCAGCCCGCCATCCAGGTGGTCGGCAACGAGACCTACATCCTCCCGCTCGACAAGGGCGAGCCGCAGCTCATCGAGCCCCGTGACCTGCTCGACGACGGCCCCCACGACGTGCTCGGCGGCTCCGGCGGCTCGCACGACCTGTATGGCGGCTCCAGCAGCTCGCATGACGTGCTGGGCGCCCATGACCTCGGCGGCCCCAGCGGCTCGCACGACGTGCTCGGCGCGAGCGGTACGCGCGACGTGTTCGATGAGCCTGTCGCCGGCGGTACCCGCGATGTGTTCGACGAGCCTGTCGCGAGCGGTACTCGCGACGTGTTCGATGAGCCTCGCGCGGGCGCGCGTGACGTGTTCGACGAGCCGGGCGCGGGCGCGCGCGACGTGCTCGGTGAGCCGAGCGGCCCGCACCGCGTCGAGGACGACAACCCGTACCTCCCGCTCGACCGGGGCTACGACTCGGGCTTCGACGACGACCACGATGACGACAAGCCCAAGCGCGGCTTCCTCGGCTCGGGCTGGACGGACGACTCGGAAGAGGCGCGTCCGCGCGGCCGTTCCGGTGACGGTGATGGTCGTGGCCGTTCCGGTGACGGCGAGGGCCGTGGCCGTTCCGGTGGCGGTGACGGCGAGGTGCGCCGCCGTACCAGGAAGCTGCTGGTGGCGGCCGCAGCGGTGGTGCTGGTCGGCGTGGGCGCGGGCTTCCTGCTCACCGGCAACTCCTCCGACGACCCCTGCAAGGGCGGCCAGTGCGCCAGCGCGGGCGAGGTGACCTCCCCGTCGGAGAGCGCGGCCCCCGAGGACACCGCCGCGGAGGAGCCCACCGAGGAGCCCACCGAATCGGACACTGCTGAGCCGACCGACACCGAGTCCGCGGTCCCGTCC
This sequence comes from Nonomuraea sp. B19D2, assembly GCF_040137845.1. Classification (NCBI taxonomy): domain Bacteria; kingdom Bacillati; phylum Actinomycetota; class Actinomycetes; order Streptosporangiales; family Streptosporangiaceae; genus Nonomuraea; species Nonomuraea sp. B19D2. Next base: position 161,774 of record NZ_JBEFAK010000014.1, read on the forward strand.
ACCGCGCCGACGCAGCGGGCGCGGCCCACGCGCGAGCCCTCGACCCGTCCGACGCGCACGCGCATCGGACAGCCCACGTCGAAGGCGAGCACCAGGCCCACCCGCGCCCCGCAGGACCAGACGCCGAACACCGGCAACGACATCGACGACCCCGCCGACAGCACGGTGCAGACCAAGGCGCCGGAGTCCAAGCCCACCCAGGCGCCCCAGACCCAGGCGCCGCAGACCCAGGCGCCCGCGCCTACGCCGACGAAGGAGAGCAAGGGAATCCTCGACATCCTGTTCCCCTGGGCCTGAGCCACATAGGGTGCTCACCGGGGATGCGGATCCACGTACTGGTCTGGCAGACTGGAAACCGCTTTCCGGGGAGGTCTCGTGGTCACGCTTGAAGACGTCGCCAGGCAGGCGGGCGTCTCGCTCGCGACCGCCTCGCGGGTGCTCAACGGCAGCACCCGCCAGGTGGGCGCGGCCCTGCGAACGCGCGTCGAGCAGGCCGCGGACGAGCTGGGCTACCGCGCCAACATCGCAGCCCAGACGCTCGCCCGCGGGGCGAGCAACGTCATCGGCATCGTCGTGCACGACCTGACCGACCCCTACTTCGCGGCCCTGGCCGACGGGGCGATGCGGGCGGCCGCCACCGAGGGCCTGCTGGTCATGGTGGGCACCACGCATCGCGACCCCGAGCAGGAGATCGCCTACGTGGCCACGCTGAACGCCCAGCGCGTTCGGGCGGTGCTGCTGGTCGGCTCGCGCGTCGCCGACCCGGCGGTCACCGGGCGGCTCCGCGGCGAGCTGGCCCGATACCAGGCGGGCGGCGGCCGTGCCGCCTGCGTGGGTCAGGACCTCCTCGGCGTCGACACCGTCGCGCCCGCCAACAGGGAAGGGGCGGCCGAGCTGGCCCGCGCGCTGGCCGGGCTCGGGCACACGCGGTTCGCGGTGCTGGCCGGGCCGCCGCACCTGGTCACGGCGGCCGACCGGTGCGCCGGATTCGCCGGGGCGCTGGTGGAGCTGGGGCTGCCCGCGCCGCAGGTGATCAACGGACCGTTCGACCGCGACGGCGGCTATGCCGCGGCGCAGCAGGTCGGGGACGCGACCTGCGTGTTCGCGGTCAACGACGTGATGGCGGTCGGGGCGCTGGCGGCCTACAGGGAGCGCGGGGTCAGGGTGCCGGAGGACGTCTCGGTCGCCGGGTTCGACGACATCGTCACGCTTCGCGATCATGTGCCCGCGCTGACGACCGTGCGGCTGCCGCTGAAGGACATGGGGGCGCGGGCGTTGGAGCTGGCGCTGGGCGAGGAGGACGCTGTCGTGGTCGAGCAGGTGGCCGGCGAGGTCGTGCTGCGGGAGAGTGTACGGAGGCTGGCGTGAAGCTGGCGGTCAGCACGCTGGGGATGCCCGGCGACGGGCTCGACAGGGCGATCGAGATCGCGGCCGGAGGCGGCTGCCAGGGTCTCGAGCTTCGCCTGCACGAGGACACCGGGGTGCACAGCGGGCTCGACGCCGCCGGGCGGCGCTCGGTGCGGGAGCGGGTGGAGCGGGCAGGCCTGGAGATTTCCGCGCTCGCCGGATATGTCGGCATTTGTGAGCCCGGGGCCGACGAACCGGTCATCGAGGCGCTGGCCGCCGACCTCCAACTGGCCGCCGACCTGGGCGCGCCCGGCGTGCGGGTGTTCCCGCGCGGCGACGACCCCGCCGTCGGCGCCCGCAGGCTCAAGGCGGTCTCCGGTACGGCCGCCGCGCTCGGCACGCTCGTTCTCGTCGAGACGCACGACGCCATGGCCACCGGCGCGGCGGTGGCCGGGCTGCTGGCCGAGGCGGGCTGCCCCGAGACCACCGGCGCGATCTGGGACCTGCTGCACCCGTGGCGCCACGGCGAGTCCCCGGCCGACACGCTCGCGGTGCTGGGCCCGCACCTCACTTACGTCCAGGTCAAGGACGCCGTCTCGGCCGAGGAGACCACACCGGTGCCCATGTGGACGGGGTCGGTGCCGCTGGAGGAGTGCGGCGAGCTGCTGCGCGGTGCGGGTTACGACGGGTGGGTGTCCCTGGAGTGGGAGCGCACCTGGTATCCGCAGGTCGCCCCGGTCGAGGAGATCCTGCCGGGGGCGGCTGACTGGGTGCGGCGTTTCGCCCCTTAGGTGACTTTCGCCGCTTAGATAGGGGGATGCCCCTTTCTAAGCGGAACAAGGTGCTCGTCGTCGGCATGGACGGCCTGCGGTTCGACCGGCTCCAAGCCCTGGGCGCGCCCGTGCTGGACGGGCTGATGTCCGCCGGCGCGTACGGCACCAGCAAGCTCCCCTACGGTGAGGCGGGCACGCCGCGTACGGAGTCGCCCGGCGAGGTCGTGCCCAAGAGTCCTGAGCCGGGCGGGCGGGTCATCGCGTCGCGTACCGACTCGGGCCCCGGATGGTCGTCGATCGCCACCGGGGTCTGGCCGGACAAGCACGGCGTAGTGGACAACGGCTTCGCCAACCCCAACTTCACGAAATTTCCGGACTTCCTGACTCGTGCGAAGAATGCTCGGCCGGAGCTGAGCACCGCCGCGTTCTTCTCCTGGGCGGCGCTCGACGAGCACGGCGCCTTCAGTCGGGCGATCGACCACCGGCTCGTGCTGGACGGGTACGGGATGTGCTCCTGGGCCGCCGCCGACAAGCAGGTCGCCCTGGCCGCCGAGCGGCACCTGGCGACGGCCGACCCCGACGCCGTCTTCGTGTACCTGGGCGACACCGACGAGGTGGCCCATGATCTCGGCCCCCATTGCCCGGAGTACTTCGCCGCGCTCCAGGCCCAGGACACCTACCTGGGTTACCTGCTCGACGCCGTCCGCGCGCGGGCCACGTACCCCGATGAGCGATGGACGGTGCTGGTCACGACCGACCACGGGCACGTGGACGGGGGCGGGCACGGGGGCACGTCGGACGAGGAGCGCACGGTGTTCGTGATCGCGAACCGGTTGGGGCAGGACCTGGGCGGCCGCTCGCTCGGCGAGCCCCGGCTGGTGGACGTGGGGCCGACGGCCTTGGGCGTGCTGGGCATAGCGACCGACCCCGCTTGGGAGCTGGACGGCGAGGATCTTTTCATCATGTGTTGAATTTCTGCCGGGGAAGCGTGAGACTGTGTGACAGGACGCTTACCGGCAGAGGAGCATTCGATGAACATGGCATTGGACTTCTCCGAGGTCGACGCCGGGATGCTGGCCGAGGTGGGTGGCAAGGCCGCGAACCTGGGCGAGCTGACCAGGGCCGGCCTGCCCGTCCCACCGGGACGGGTGCTGACCACGGAGGCGTACCGGCAGGTGGCGCAGGGCCTCGAGACGAGCGGCGACGGGCTCGCCGAGCGGGCCAGGCGGCACCTGCTCGAGGCGCCGGTGCCGGCGGCCGTGCACGAGGCGATCGTGAAGTCCTACGCCGCTCTGGGCGACGACGTGCCCGTCGCGGTGCGCTCCTCGGCCACGGCCGAGGACCTGCCGTTCGCCAGCTTCGCCGGGCAGCAGGACACCTTCCTCAACGTGGTCGGCGCGGAGGCGGTGGTGGACGCCGTACGCCGCTGCTGGGCCTCGCTCTGGACCGACCGCGCGATCGCCTACCGCGAGTCCAACGGCATCGACCACGCCGCCGTGCGGCTCGCGGTCGTCGTCCAGGTAATGGTGGACGCGCGGGTGGCGGGCGTGATGTTCACCGCCAACCCGGTGACGGGACGGCGGCGCGAGGCCGTCATCGACGCGAACCCCGGCCTCGGCGAGGCCGTCGTCTCCGGCGCCGTGAACCCCGACCGCTTCGTCGTGTACGGCGGCGAGATCCTCGAACGCCACGCCGGCGACAAACGCCTGACCATCCGCTCGCTGCCCGGCGGCGGCACGGAACGCGTCGAGACCTCCCACGAGGACTTCTGCCTGACCGACGAGCGGGTGCGCGCGCTGGCCGGCCTGGGCACCCGCGTCGAGGACCACTACGGCGCGCCCCAGGACACCGAGTGGGCCATCGACGAGCACGGCGAGATCTGGCTCACCCAGGCCAGGCCGATCACGACTCTCTACCCGTTGCCGGAGCGGGACAGGCCCGGCCTTCGGGTGTACTTCTCGGTCAACGTGGCCCAGGGCGTCATGGCGCCCTTCACCCCGATGGGGGTGTCGGCGTTCCAGCTGATCAGCGGAGGAGCGGCGAGGCTGTTCGGCCACGGACCGGCCGACCCGCTCGACGGCGCGCCGTTCGCGGCCGTGTCGGGGCAGCGCATGTGGTTCGACCTGACCACCGCCGTCCGCAGCCGCTTCGGCCGCGTCCTGCTGCCGCGCATGCTCACGCTCGGGGAGGCCCGCGCCGTTCCGCTCTTCGAGCAGCTGGCGCAGGATCCGCGCCTGTCGGTGGTGTACACCTCCCCCCGCCCGGTCCTGCGCGGCCTGAGCCGGTTCGCCCGCCGGATACACGCCCCCTCCCGGGCCATGCTCGCGCTGACCAGGCCGCGCAAGGCCCTCGAGTACGCCGCGCGCCTCGGCGAGGAGCTGGACAGGCGCCTCCTGGTGCCCGAGTCGGCCACTCCCGAGCAGCGCCTGGACCACGCCGAGCGCATGCTCGCCGGCACGTTCCCGGTCATCGTCTCGGTCATGCCCGTCGCGGTCGTCGGCTACGGCCTGTTCGCGCTCGCCGCCAAGCTCTCCGGTGTGCCGCTGAGCGACATGCAGGACATCCTGCGCAGCGTCCCCCACAACCCGACCACGGAGATGGACCTGGAGCTGTGGGACCTGACCACCCGCATCGAGCCGGAGCCGTTCAAGGAGAAGCCGGTGGCCGAGCTGGTCAGCCTCTACCAAGCCGGGCAGCTCCCGCCGGTAGCCCAGCGGGAGATCACCGCGTTCCTGGACAAGTACGGCCACCGCGGCGTCGCGGAGATCGACCTCGGCGTGCCGCGCTGGTCCGAGGAGCCCGCGCACATCCTCGGCGTGCTGGCCAACTACCTCCGCATGGACGGCGGCGCCGGCCTCGCGCCCTCCGCGCTGTTCGCCAAGGGCGCCGAGGAGGCGCGGGCGGCCATCGCCCAGGTGGCGGCCGCGGCCCGGCGCAAGGGCCGGTGGCGGGCCGCGGTGGTGCGCTTCGGGCTGCGGCGTACCCGGGAGTTCGCGGGGCTGCGCGAGCTGCCCAAGTTCTACCTGGTCAAGACCCTCGCCGGGGTGCGCAGGAGCATGCTGGTGGTCGGGGAGCACCTGGTGGGGCTCGGCGTCCTGGACTCAGCGCGGGACGTGTTCTTCCTGGGCCTGCGGGAGACCAGGGCCGCCCTCGACGGGGGCGACCTGCGCCAGGTCGTGGCGGAGCGGCGGGCGGCGTACGAGCAGGAGTCGCGCCGCAGGCACGTGCCCAGGGTGCTGCTGTCCGACGGCACCGAGCCCGAGGCCCTCGCGTCCGCCGCCGCTGCTTCCACCACTGGGGGCGCGCTGACGGGCACGGCCGCCTCGGCGGGCACCGTCACGGGCGTGGCCAGGGTGGTGCTCGACCCGATCGGCGCCCACCTGGAGCCCGGCGAGATCCTGATCTGCCCCTCGACGGATCCCGGCTGGACGCCGCTGTTCCTGACGGCGGGCGGGCTGGTGATGGAGATGGGCGGCGCGATGTCGCACGGCGCGGTGGTGGCCAGGGAGTACGGCATCCCGGCCGTCGTCGGCGTCCCCGACGCCACCCACCGCATCACCACGGGCCAGGAGATCACGGTGAACGGCGCCGCGGGAACGGTCACCTTGTTGTGATCGCCGGCACCGGGCAGGTCAGGCGAGCACCACGTCCTCGTACCTGGCCTTCATCGTGGCCACCACCTCGTCGGGGTCGGCGGCCCAGATGTCGGCGTTGAAGATCTCCACCTCGACGTCCCCGGCGTAGCCGGCGTCGAGGACCGCCCGCGTGATCGGCCGGAAGTCGATCACGCCGTCGCCCATCATGCCCCGCCCGAGCAGGATGTCCTGCGGCAGCGGGTGCAGGTAGTCGCACACCTGGTAGGAGGCGATCCTGCGGCCGGCCCGCGCGATGTCCTCGAACACCCGCGGGTCCCACCACACGTGGAACGTGTCGACCACCACGCCGACCTGCTCCTCCGGATACGCCAGGCTCAGATCGAGCGCCTGGCCCAGGGTGGACAGGACTGCGCGGTCGGGGCAGTAGATCGGGTGCAGCGGCTCCAGGGCCAGCTTGACCCCGCGTTCCCCGGCGTAGGGCGCCAGCTCCGCCAGCGCCTCCGCCACCCGCTCGCGCGCCCCGGCCACGTCACGCGAGAAACCGCCCGCGGGCAGCGGCTCGCCCGGCTTCACGCCGGGCAGGCCGCCGACCACCATCACCAGGCATGCCGCCGACAGCTCGGCCGCCTCGTCGATGGCCCGCCGGTTCTCCTCCAGCGCCTGCGCGAAGGCGCGCCGCCCCTCCTCGCCTGGCAGTCCGCCGGCCGTGAGGAAGCCGCCCCGGCACAGCGACGACACCCGCAGCCCGGCCTCGCGCACCAGCTTCACGCTCTCCGCGAGACCCTGCTCGGCGACCTTCTCCCGCCACAGCCCGACCGCCTCCAGGCCGTGCCGCACGCACCCGTCCACGGCCTCGGCCACGGACCAGCGCCTGGTCGTCCACTGGTTCAGTGAAAGTGTCACAGTCCGTTCACCGCCAGCAGCGCCGTCATCCGGCGCACGGCCAGCTCCTGGTCGGCCAGCAGCCCGGCCTGGTCGGCGAGGCGGAACACCTCCGACAGGTGGAGCAGCGTGCGGGCCGACTGTGCGCCGTTGACCATGGCGAACGCGTCCTGGTGGCCGTTCAGCCAGGCCAGGAAGACGATGCCGGTCTTGTAGTGGTACGTCGGCGTCTCGAAGATCTTCCGCGACAGCGGGACGGTCGGGGCGAAGATCTCGTCATAGCGGTCCAGGTCGCCGGCGTCGAGCGCGTGCAGAGCCGCTGCCGCCGCCGGGGCGATGGCGTCGAAGATGCCCAGCAGCGCGTGCGAGCCCGACCTGATCAGCGACGGGTAGTTGAAGTCGTCGCCCGTGTAGAGCTTGACGCCCTCGGGGAGCGCGGCGCGCAGCCGCACCTCGTGCTCCTCGTCCAGCAGCGACACCTTCACGCCGTCCACCGCCGCGGCGTGGGCGTGGATCAACTCCAGGAACGACTCGGTCGCGGCGTCCACGTCACGCGAGCCCCAGTAGCCGGCCAGCTGCGGGTCGAACATCTCGCCCAGCCAATGCAGGATCACCGGGCGGTCGGCCAGGCCGAACAGCTTGGCGTACACCTGGTGGTAGTCCTTCGGGCCGTCGGCCACCTTGGCGAGCTGGCGGGAGGCCATGACGATCACACCGGCGCCGGCCGACTGGACGGTCTCGATCTGCTCGGCGTACGCGGCGGTGATCGTGTGCAGGTCGGCGGCCTCGGGCGCGTGGTCGGTGCCCGCGCCGCAGGCGACCAGCGTCGCCGGGTCGCCGTACGAGCGGGCCTCGGCGGCGCTGCGCCGGATGAGCTCCTTGGTCGCCGCCCAGTCCAGGCCCATGTTGCGCTGGGCGGTGTCCATGGCGTCCGCGACGCGCAGGCCGTGCGACCACAGGTGGCGGCGGAAGCGCAGGGTGGCGTCCCAATCCACGGCGGCGGGGGAGCCGGGCGTGTTGTCCCCGAGCGGGTCGGCCACCACGTGGGCGGCGGCGTACACGATGCGGCCGGCGGGCGGCTTGTCCGGCACCGGCCACGTCACGGGCTCGCGCAGCTCGTAGGCGCCGATCCCGGGCAGGTCGATCGTCGTCACAGCTGCGGCACCTCGATCCTGCGGCCCTCGGCGTTCGAGCGCAGGCCCAGCTCGGCGAGCTGCACGCCGCGGGCGCCCGCGGCGAAGTCGTTCGGGAAGGGCGCGTCCTCCAGCACGTGCCTGACGAACGCCTCCCACTGCACCTTGAACCCGTTGTCGAACTCGGCGTTGTCCGGCACCTCCTGCCAGCCGTCGCGGAAGCGGGCGGTGGCGGGCAGGTCAGGGTTCCAGACGGGCTTGGGGGTGGCGGAGCGGTGCTGCACCCGGCAGTTGCGCAGCCCGGCGACCGCGCTGCCGTGCGTGCCGTCCACCTGGAACTCGACCAGCTCGTCGCGGTTCACGCGAACCGTCCAGGACGAGTTGATCTGCGCGACGATGCCGCCCTCGAGCTCGAAGATCCCGTACGCGGCGTCGTCCGCGGTGGCCTGGTACGTGTTGCCCTGCTCGTCCACACGTGACGGGATGTGCGTCACGGCGCGGGCGTAGACGGACTGGACGCGGCCGAACAGGTTCTCCATCACGTAGTGCCAGTGCGGGAACATGTCGAGCACGATGCCGCCGCCGTCCTCGGCCCGGTAGTTCCACGACGGGCGCTGCGCCTCCTGCCAGTCGCCCTCGAACACCCAGTAGCCGAACTCGCCGCGCACCGACAGGATCCGGCCGAAGAACCCGCCGTCGATCAGCCGCTTCAGCTTGAGCAGGCCGGGGAGGAACAGCTTGTCCTGCACGACGCCGTTCTTCACGCCCTTGGCCGCGGCCGCCTCGGCCAGCGCGACGGCCTCCTGCGTCGACTCGGCGGTGGGCTTCTCGGCGTAGATGTGCTTGCCCGCCTCGATGGCCTTCAGCACGGCCTTGACACGGGCGCTGGTGACCTGGGCATCGAAGTAGATCAGGTTGTCGTCGTCGGCGAGGGCGGAGTCCAGCTCCGTAGTGTAATCCGCAATCCCATGCTTCGCCGCGATATCTGCCAATTTTTCGGCATTTCTCCCGACAAGTACGGGCTTGAGCTTCACTCTGCTGCCGTCCGAGAGCGTGACACCGCCCTGCTCGTTGATGGCCAGGACGGAACGGACCAGGTGCTGGCGGTAGCCCATCCGTCCGGTGACGCCGTTCATCACGACGCCGATGGTGCGCACGCTCATTGAGGATCCCTTCAGGACAAACATGGGGAAAGCGCTTTCCCGAACCGTACGGCCGCCCCACCGACCACGTCAAGTAGCGACCGCGCGGCGGCTCCTCTGGCGCGCCACGTCGGTGGGACGTCGCGCGGTGGTGCCCGGCGCAACGCGCACTGCGCCAAGCCCGGCGACCCGCGGGTCGCGATGTGACGCTGGGCCGGGCGGGCGGCGCGGGGTTACTGGTCGCCGCGGGTTTCGAGGCGGGCCAGGGCCTTGGTGATGGGGTGGGCCGTCAAGGACAGCTGCCACTCGCGGGCCCCGAGCTCGCGCAGCCGGGCGGTGACGCTCTCCTCGCTGATCTCCGCCGGCGGCTCCCAGGTGAGCCGGCGTACGGCATCCGGCTGCAGCAGGTTCTCCGTGGGCATGTGGTGCTGCTCGGCCAGCCCCGCCACCACCGCGCGGGCGGCGGCCAGGCGTTTGGCGGCGGCCGGGTCGCGGTCGGCCCAGCGGTTGGGCGGCGGCGGCCCTTCGCCGGGAGTGCTGGGCGCGGGGAGCTGGCTGTCGGGCAGCTGGCGGGCGCGGGTCACCGCGGCGAGCCAGTCGTTCATGTGCCGGCGCGCGCTGCGCCCGGTGAATGCCGATATTTCGGTCAAGGCCTTCTTGGTACGGGGCCCCTCGAGCGCGGCCGTCACGATGGCGGCATCGGGCAGCACCCGGCCGGGCGCCAGGTCGGCCTCCCGGGCGATCCGGTCGCGCATGGTCCACAGCTCCCGCACGATCGACAGCGACCGCACGTTGCGTACCTTGTGAATGCCCGAGGTGCGCCGCCAGGGGTCGGACCGGGGGACGGGCGGCGGCGTGTTGAGCACCGAGGCGAACTCCTCGCACGCCCACTCCAGCTTCCCACTCTCCGCCAGCTCCTGACGGAGCGCGTCACGCAGCTCGACCAGCACCTCCACGTCCAGCGCCGCGTAGCGCAGCCAGTCTTCCGGCAGCGGCCTGGTGGACCAGTCGGCGGCCGAGTGGCCCTTCTCCAGCCGCAGCCCGAGAACGGTCTCGACCATCGTGCCGAGCCCCACCCGCTCGTAGCCGAGCAGCCGCCCCGCCAGCTCGGTGTCGAACATCCGCCGCGGCCTGAACCCCACCTCCAGGAGGCACGGCAGGTCCTGGGACGCCGCGTGCAGCACGACCTCCGCGTCGGCCACGGCCGCGTCGAGCGCGGACAGGTCGGGGCAGGCGATCGGGTCGATCAACGCGGTGCCCGCCCCGGCGCGGCGCAGTTGCACGAGGTAGGCGCGGTTGCCGTAGCGGTATCCCGAGGCGCGCTCGGCGTCGACCGCCACGGGACCGGCGCCCGCCGCGAAACGCGAAACGATTTCAGTCAGCGCGGCGGCGTCCGCGATGACCGGAGGAATGCCCTCGCGCGGCTCGAGCAGCGGCTCGACGGTGCGTTCTTCTGTCATGAGCTCATCGACCTCATGACGCTGGTGTTGTCTTGACTGGTGCCCTCACTTCGTACGGTCACTCTCCGGATCATCACGGCGGCGGGGAAGGGCGGCCACGTCGGGCGGGAGCGGCGGGATCCCCGCCGCCAGGCACATGAGGTCGCACCAGGCGGCGACGTGGCCGGAGAGATCCTCCTGCGCGGGTGACCAGGACGCCCGCAGCTCGAGCTCGGTCGTGACCGGGTCTTCGGCTTTGTTGCCGAACCCCTCTGACACGGCTCTTGTCACGGTACCGCCAGCGGCGCAGTAGTCGGCTTGATGCGCGTCAAGCGCCTCGGTCAGCCAGCTCCAGGCGACCGGCCCGAGCAGCGGATCAGAGGTGATCTCCGGCTCCATGTCGGCTCTGACATAGGCCACCAGCCGGAACGGGCCCTCCCACCCGCGCTGGCCGTCAGGGTCGTAGAGCAGGATCAGCCGGCCGACCGCGAGCTCGTCGTCGTCGCGGTAGACCGACGCGCCGATGGCGGCCGAGTAGGGGGCCAGCCGCTGCGGCGCGGGAAGGTCCTCGAGCTCGATCTCCGGCCTGACCTCGGCCAGCCGCATGCTCTCCGCCGCGCGCGTGAACGCGGCGGGAGGAGGAGGCTGGTCACCGAGTGTCATAGCGGAAGCGTAGGTCGAAGACGGACGGAAGGGGACCACGGGGGTGCTCATCCTTCGTGATCAAGCCGCTGCCGTAACCAGCTGGCGATTCGGTCGGAGGGATTCGGCGGTACCGAGGATGATCGCGTGACCGCACTCGACGCAGGCCCACTCGGGGCAGTGGCCGGGTTCGTGCCCGTCGAGGCACGGCGGCTGCTCGAACGGCCGCTCACCTGCGCAGGAAGGGCAGCGCTCACTGCGGCGCTCTGGGGAACTCCACAACGCGGTCATCGCACGAGTCATCGAACCGGGGCCTTTCTTCGGGTCGTGGCTCCGACGTTGGCACGAGCCGCTGACATTTCCCCGCAACGCGCTCGGCGTGTCCCGAAAGTGGTCTCTGAATCGATGCCGCGCGGTGGGTTGGCGAACATTTGGCCCAGTCGAGACCGGCTCGCTGGCCGGGCATGGGGTGTGTTCGACCCGAGTGCGGCGCCGATGCCGAGCAGACCGGTAAACCTTCATCTGGCTATCTGATCATGCTTTGGGGTGTCCAATCGATGTTTTTCCGACACGTCGCTCCCGTGTCATGACCGGCACCCGTACGTGGCACCCTTGTGGAGTGAACCTCGCCGACTCAGCGTTCCTGCGTGCCTGCCGCCGCCAGCCCGTCCCGCACACCCCGGTCTGGTACATGCGCCAGGCCGGTCGGTCGCTGCCCGAATACCTGCGGGTTCGCGAGGGCGTGCCGATGCTCACCGCCTGCGCGACGCCCGACCTGATCGTCGAGATCACCATGCAGCCGGTGCGCCGGTACGGCGTGGACGCCGCGATCTTCTTCAGCGACATCGTGGTGCCGCTCAAGGCCATCGGCGTCGACCTCGACATCAAGCCGGGCGTCGGCCCCGTCGTGGCCGACCCGATCCGCGACGCCAAGGGCGTCGACGCGCTGCGGCCGCTGGAGCCGGACGACGTGCCGTACGTCACCGAGGCCATCCAGGCGCTGACCGGAGAGCTGGGCGGCACGCCGCTGATCGGCTTCGCCGGGGCGCCGTTCACGCTCGGCTCGTACCTCATCGAGGGTGGCCCGTCCAAGAACCACGACCGGACCAAGGCCATGATGTACGGCGAGCCGGAGCTGTGGCACGCGCTCATGGAACGGCTCTCCACGATCGTCCTCGAGCACCTGCGCATCCAGATCGCGGCGGGCGCCTCGGCCGTGCAGCTCTTCGACTCCTGGGTGGGGGCGGTGGCGCCGGCCGACTACCGGGAGTTCATCCTGCCCCACACCCGTCGCATCTTCGAGGGCGTGGCGGGCGTGCCGCGCATCCACTTCGGCGTCGGCACGGGCGAGCTGCTCGGCGTGCTCGGCGAGGCCGGGGCCGACGTGGTGGGCGTGGACTGGCGGGTGCCGCTCGACGAGGCGGCCCGCCGGGTCGGTCCAGGCAAGGCGCTGCAGGGCAACCTCGACCCCGCCGTGCTGCTGGCGCCGTGGGAGGTGGTCGAGCGCAAGGCGCGCGAGGTGCTGCGCCAGGGGCGGGCGGCCGAGGGGCACGTGTTCAACCTGGGGCACGGCGTGCTGCCCTCGACCGATCCCGACCAGCTCAAGCGCCTCACCGACCTCGTCCACGAGGCCGGTTGACGGGTCAGGCGGCCTCCGGGTCCGGGTCGCCGGGCTGGGGCCCCTGCGGGGGCATGGGGGTCCGGGGGCGCCTGGCGCGGCCACGCCGGGCCAGATAGATCACCAGCGCGAGCAGGGGCAGCGAGACGAGCAGCCACGGCAGCACCGCGCCGAACACCGTCACCGCCACCTTCGCGAACGACACCAGCGCGTCCCAGCCCGCCTTCAGCCCGCCGAAGAACCCGGCCGGCTCGTCGGAAGGGTCCTCGACGACCGCGACCGGGCCGACCAGCCGCAGCGTCAGCGTGGCCATGGCCACCTGCGTGGCCAGCTCCTTCTGCTGCGCCTGCAGCGACTCCAGATCGGCCTCCCGTGTGGAGATCTCCCGCTCCACCTGAAGCACCTGGCCGATGGTGTCGGCCTTCTTCAGCAGCGTACGCAGCGACTCCAGCGACTGCTGCGCCGACTGCAGCCGGCTGTTGACGTCGGCCATCTGCATGGTGACGTCCTGGGTGCCCTGGCTCATGGACAGCTGCTTGCCCAGCTCCTTGCCGAGCCGGCCCAGCACCTCGGCGTACTTGCTCGGCGGGATCTTGAACTCCAGCGTGGCCGAGTCCTCCGTGTCGTTGGCCGAGTTGCTCTCCTCCTTGGACAGGTAGCCGCCCGCCGCGGTCACGATCTGCTTGGCCTGCTGGGCGGCGGTGGTGACCTGCTTGGCCCGCACCGTCAGCTGGCCGGTGTAGATGACCTGGCGATCCTGCTGGGTCAGCTTGACGTTCGAGACCAGGCCGTCCTGGCTCTGTTGCTGTCTCGTCGGTCTCGCCTGCTTGGCGAGGCTCTCGGCCTGGCCGGAGAGCGGAGCAGCCGGGGCGCCTGCGCCGGCGTCGCTGGACATCGTGCTCGCGCTGCCACCGCAGCCTGTAAGAAGCAGGGCCGAGCATGCGGCCGTGAGCGCGACTCCGTACCGGATTGTCCTCATGCCCATAAGACGGACACCGGAAAGCCGCGGTTTGAGAACGGGCATCACGGTGTTGCAACGCCGGTCCCGCGCAGCTGGGCACTCCGGCGAGGCGGTAGCGTCAGGAGGCGTGGAAGGGAATCGGGCGCACGTGGTCGTCGTCGGTGGAGGGATTTCCGGTCTCGCCGCCGCGTGGTATCTCCGCCAGGGCGCGGGCGAGCGGGTCAAGGTGACCGTGCTCGAGGGCGGATCGCGGATCGGCGGCAAGCTGTACGCCTCGGAGGTCGCCGGGGTGAACGTGGACGCGGGCGCGGAGGCCATGCTGGCCAGGCGGCCCGAGGGCAAGGACCTGGCCAGGGCGGTCGGCCTCGGCGACGACCTGGTCCTGCCCGGCACCACGAGCTCGGCCATCTACAGCAGGGGCGTGCTGCGTTCGATGCCGAAGGGCCAGGTCATGGGCGTGCCCGCCGACCTGGCCGAGCTGGCCAAGTCGGGCATCGTCTCGCCCGGCGGCCTGCTGCGCGTGCCGCTCGACCAGATCCTCCCGGCGACCCTCGTACGCACCGACGTGTCCGTGGCCGCCTACGTTCGCGCCAGGATGGGCGGCGAGATCGTCGAGCGGCTGATCGAGCCGCTGCTCGGCGGCGTCTACGCGGGCCGTTCCGACATGTTGTCGCTGGAGGCCACGATGCCGCGCGTGGCGGCCGTGGCACGCTCCGAGCGCTCGCTGCTGACCGGGGCCAGGCAGCTCGTCGAGGAGACGCCGAAGGACGCGGGCCCCGTCTTCACGTCGCTCAGGACCGGCCTCGGCGGCCTGCCCGAGGCGGTCGCCAAGGCGTCGGGCGCGGACATCAGGACCGGCGTCACCGTACGCGAGCTGCACCGGACCGGCGACGGCTGGCGGCTGGTCACGGGCCCCGTCCCGAAGCCCGAGGTCGTCGAGGCGGACGCGGTGATCGTGGCCACGCCGGGGCCCGCGGCCAGCAGGCTGTTCAAGGCCGAGGTGCCCAAGGCGGCGAGCGAGCTGGCCAGGATCGAGTACGCCAGCATGGCCATCGTCACGCTCGCGTACCCGCTCGTCGCCTTCCCCGAGCCGCCCACCTCCAGCGGCTACCTGGTGCCGCCCGTCGAGGGCCGGCCGGTCAAGGCGGTCACGTTCAGCTCGGTCAAGTGGCCGCACCTGGCGCAGGACATGGTGATCCTGCGCTGCTCGATCGGCAGGCTCGGCGAAGAGCACCTGCTCCAGCGGGACGACACCGAGCTGGTGTCGCTGGCCGCGGCCGAGATGGCCGACGTGATGGGCGTGAGCGGCCTGCCGATCGACACCAGGGTCACGCGCTGGGGCGGTGCGCTGCCGCAGTACAACGTGGGCCACCTCGACCGGGTGGCCAGGGTGCGCGCCGCGGTGGCCGTGGAGCCGGGGCTGGCCGTCTGCGGCGCAGCCTACGACGGCATCGGCATCCCCGCCTGCATCGGCACGGCGCGTACGGCCGCCGCCCGGATTCTGGACCACCTGTCTCAACGAGGAGAATAGGCGACATGACAGAGGCTGCGCCGCGGCTCAAGGCCCGCGATCTCAACCAGGTGATCCGTTACACCATGTGGTCGGTCTTCCAGGTGACCGAGCCGTGTCCCGTCGACCGCGACGGCCTGGCGGGCGAGGTCGAGGAGCTGCTGGACCAGGCCGCCGGCAAGGGCGTCGTGACCAGGGGGGTCTACGACGTGGCCGGGTTGCGGGCCGACGCCGACTACATGTTCTGGTGGCACGCGGCCACGCCGGAGGACCTGCAGGACGTCTACGCCAGGTTCCGCCGCACCGAGCTCGGCCGGCACAGCAGGCCCGTCTGGTCGGCGATGGCGCTGCACCGGCCGGCCGAGTTCAACAAGTCGCACATCCCCGCCTTCCTCGCCGAGGAGGAGCCGCGCGCCTACGTGAGCGTCTATCCGTTCGTGCGGTCCTACGAGTGGTACTTGCTGGACGACTCCGAGCGCCGGGCCATGCTGGCCGAGCACGGCAGGATGGCGCGCGACTATCCCGACGTGCGGGCCAACACGGTGGCGTGCTTCTCGCTCAACGACTACGAGTGGATGCTGGCGTTCGAGGCCGACGAGCTGCACCGGATCGTCGACCTGATGCGCACGCTGCGGGGCGCGCAGGCCCGCCGCCACACCCGCGTCGAGATCCCGTTCTACACGGGCGCCCGCAAGCCGGTGCGGGAGCTGGTGTCGGCCCTGCCCTAGCGGTACGGCCGACACCTCGACCTGGGACTCAGGGGAAAAGAAGCCAGGCCCAAGTTGGCGATCCAACGGACTTGATCTACCCCCTTTGTCACAATCAGGGAAACCCTTCGCTCGTACGGGCGTGCTCGCGGTGGCACGTTCCAGGCGGCGGGGAGGGCGGGGTGATGGGCGGATCGGGCAGACGGGGGAGCCGGCGGCGGACGGCCGGGCGGCATGTGGCGGGGCGCTCGCCGCAGGCTGCGGGACAGTCGCCGCATGGGGCCGGGCGCTCGCGGCATGCGCGGCGCCGTGCCGGAAGGTTGCGGTGGGCTGTCGGAGCGGTGGCGCTGGCCGGTGGCGTCGCCGCGGTGCTCGGCGCGAACGGGACTTTCAGCGGGCCGCTGACCGCCGCCTCCGCCCAGCAGCCGGGCGTGGCGTCCGGGCCGCAGGCCCAGGCCGAGCGGCAGAACGGATCCGCGGCGCTGTCCGGCAGGGCCGAGACCGGCGCGGGGGCGAGCGCGCAGGCCAGGGCGCGCGAGCTGCCGAAGTCCGAGCCGCCCAAGGCCGCTGCGGGCGCGGCCACCCCCGGCGCGGCGGAGCCCGGTCAGGTGGCAGGCAGCACCAGCCCGGAGGACCTGCTGCCGGGCGGCCCCGACCCCGCTGACGCGGAGGGTTACAAGGCGGACGGGCCGTCGCGGCACACCGACCAGCAGGCGGCGGAGTACTTCCGTACGCACTGGGGGCCGGACGACACGGCGCTGAAACGCCTCAAGGACATCCGCAGCATCGGCGGATATTTGCGCATTTATACGGATTTGCCGGAATCGGCGGGCAATTCATCCCAAGCGATCACGCTGTGCAAGCGCGGCCTGGAATACCTGCGCTCCCTCGGCGTGGCGAACCCGGTCGTGTTCGTCCAGGCCGAGTTCGGCGAGAACGGGAACCCCGTGCTCGCCAACATCCTCGGCGCCTCCGACACCAGCTGCCGGGTCACCCACCCCGAACCCGGCTGATGCCGTCGAGACCCGCTATCGCACGCGTACCCGCGTCTTCGAGCACACCTCGCACTGTTGCGTCACGACTCGCCCGATGGTCTCAATCGTTACCCAGCGGTGGCGAAGATGGACAAAGCGCACACGAATCTCCTACCCGAGGCAGGGGGCCGGTACGCGCTGTCGTTAGCCGATCACCCCTTGGGTTCAAGACTAAGGGAGATCGAGTTGATGCAGTAACGGTCGTCGGTCGGTGTCGGGTATCCCTCGCCGTGGAACACATGACCCAGATGCGAGTCGCACCGTGCGCACCGCACCTCGGTGCGCACCATTCCGTGGCTGCGGTCCTCGATCAGCCGCACCGCGTCGGAGTCGGCCGGCGCGAAGAAGCTCGGCCAGCCGCAGTGGGACTCGAACTTGGTGTCCGACCGGAACAGCTCGGCCCCGCAGGCGCGGCACGAGTAGACGCCTTCGGTCTTGGTGTCGACGTACTCGCCCGTGAACGGGCGCTCGGTCCCGGCCTCCCTGAGGACGTGGAACTCCTCAGGCGAGAGCTGAACCCGCCACTCGGCCTCGCTCTTGACGACCTTCTCCATATCTACAGAGTACGAGATCAGGCAAAAAGAGATCTCCGAAGGGTGAAGCATCCGTTCTGGGGTGAATTCGCGTCTTTGTAGGCAAGGGGGTGTCATCGCCTCCTGCCAAGGGGTGAGGTCATCCGCAGACCCCGGCGAGCGGCACAGCCCACGCCCGTGCTGGAGCCGCCGGGGGTCGCAACGGCCGGCCGGGTGGCGCGCCAGCGCCCGGAACGGCGGCGGATGGTCTAGCGGCCCGTCCTGTCGAGCCCTCGGTCCCGCCACCGAGGAGGCTCCGGGACGGGCCCACCTCGCGCGAGGGGGCGCCGTCGCGCGGCAGCGCCGTTGCCTGGCCATGAACACGAGGTAGGTTCGGTGGCATGGCATCGCCGTACATAGAGCTCGAGGTGGGGGAGCGGACCGTCAAGGTCACCAACCCCGACAAGGTGTACTTTCCTGGGATCGGCGCCACCAAGCGGGAGCTGGTCGAATACTACGTGAGCGTCGGCGAGGGCGCGCTGCGGGCGCTCAAGGACCGGCCCACCAACCTCAAGCGCCACCCCGACGGTGTGCAGACGGAGGCGATCTATCAGAAGCGGATGCCGCCCAAGCACCCCGACTGGCTCCAGTCCGTGACGGTGACCTTCCCGAGCGGCCGTACGGCCCAGTCGCTCCGGGTCACCGAGGTGGCGGCCATCGCCTACTGCGCGAACCTCGGCACCGTCGACTTCCACCCCTGGCAGGTGCGGGCCTCCGACGTCGAGCACCCCGACGAGCTGCGCGTGGACCTGGACCCGCAGCCGGGCCTGGACTTCGCCGAGGTTCGCAAGGCGGCGCTGCTCACGAGAGAGGTGCTGGGCGAGTTCGGGATGACCGGGTTCGTCAAGACGTCCGGCAACCGGGGCGTCCACATCGCCGTGCGCATCGAGCCGCGCTGGGACTTCATCCAGGTACGCCACGCCGGCATCGCCCTGGCCAGGGCCGTCGAGGAGCGGGATCCGGCGCTGGTGACCACGGCGTGGTGGAAGGAGGAGCGCGGCGAGCGGGTGTTCATCGACTTCAACCAGAACGCCCGGGACCGCACGGTGGTCAGCGCCTACTCCGTCAGGGCCCAGCCGCACGCTCCCGTCTCGACCCCGCTGACCTGGGACGAGCTGGCGGACGCCGACCCGCGCGACTTCGACATCCGCACGGTCCCGGCCCGGTTCGCCGAGGTGGGCGACGTGCACGCGGCCATCGACGACGTGGCGTACTCGATCGAGCCGCTGCTGGAGCTCTACGCCAAGGACGACCGGGGCGACATGCCGTACCCGCCCAACTATCCCAAAATGCCGGGCGAGCCGATGCGCGTGCAACCCAGTAGGGCGAGGGCTGTCACCAAGGAAAACGGGTCGAGCTGAGCCGGCGCTGGAGCGACTGAACTGCGGTTACGTCCTGACATGCCGGGTAGCCAGCCCAGGAGAGCACATCTCAACGGGGGGAAAGCGAAATGATCAGAAGGCTGCACACGATGGGCGTCCGCTCCAGCCACATGTACACCGCCGGCATGCTGTCCATCGCCGCGTCGTTCACGTCGTGGCTGATGTCGAAGCAGTACGAGAGCGAAGGTCTCGCCCGAGCCGACAGGTGGGGGATATTCATCGGCGAGTGGGCGCCCACCTGCTTCGCGCTGGGGGTGGCGCTGGCTCTGGAAGAGACCCGCGAAGAGCTCGCCATCAGCGGTCGAGAGGAGATCCGCGAGCGGGAACGCCAGCCTGTCGGGATGTAGCCGAGACGACTAGCGCACGAGGTGGTGGGGGGCGAGCTCGCGGGTTTCGCCCCTCTTGAGGTAGACCACCCGGTCGGCCAGGCCGTTCTGCTCGATGTGGTGGCGGAAGTCGTCCAGCGGTGAGCTGAACGCGGCGTAGTCGTCGTAATGCACCGGTACGACCGCGTGCGGGTTCATCAGGTCCACCCACGACGCGCCCTGTTCGCCGTCCATCGTGACGAGCATCAGGCCGAGCAGCCGGGTGCCGCCCAGGTGCACCAGGGCCAGGTCGATGTCGGGGTAGCGGCGCGGGATCGAGTCGAGGCGGCGGTCGAGCAGGGTGTCGCCGCTGACGTGGATACGCAGCTCCACCCGATCGTCCGGGTTGCAGAACTCCAGCATGGTGCCGATCACGGGCGGCAGCAGCGCCTCGGCGGGGCCCGGCGCGTGCTTGGCGGGCAGCGCCGTGATCCGCACTGCGCCGTGCGGGCCGCGCAGCTCGTGCGTGTGCCATTCCTCCAGTCCCACGGACCGCCGGAAGCCGCGGTGGCGCAGCCGGCGGGCCGCCGCGGTGGTCGTGATGACCGGGGTGTCCCGGTCCAGGCCTTTGCGGGTGGCCCGGTCCCAGTGGTCACCATGCAGGTGCGACAGCACCACCCCGTCGAGTGGTGGCAGGTCCTCGATCTCCACGGCCGGATCGGTGAGGCGGCGGGTGGACAGGCCATAGCCGAGGTACGCCCGCTGGCCCTGGTGCAGGAAGTTGGGATCGGTCAGCAGCGTGAGGCCGTTGTAGCGGATCAGCGTCGTCGCATTGCCGATGAACTGCAGGCTTCCTTTCACCTCCGTTCACCCCGGGTAGGGCGGGCGCTGCCCTGGAGGCACGCCACCGCCCTGGCCGCCGCCCTTGTGGCCCTTGTCCATGCCGTGCGGGCGGGCGGAGCGCTTGGCTCCCTGCTTCGTCTGGGGCGTGAGGTGAGCGGACTTGAACTCGGTGGGCGATTTGCCTGATCTACGAATCTCAGGCTGCTGTGGATTGCTCATGGCATTTGTCCCCCTTTATGCCGTTATTTCCTGCCACATTGGGACGTGCTTAAACCCTCCGTGTCTGCCTAATTTCACTTCGGTCACATTACTTGACTCATAATCTAATAATTCGCAAGGCTCTCTTGTGTATCGGGGGCGACGAACGAGTCTGGAGCCTTTCTCATGGCAAGAGCACGTCTCGCGGCTGCCGTGGCCGCCTTGGTGGTCGGAGGGGTGGCCCTCGCCGCGCCCCCCGCGTACGCCTCCTCCGGCCCTGATCTGCCGGTCGAGCTGCCCACCTGCCTCCTTCCGCTGCCGCTGCTCTGCGACGAGCAGCCCGCGCCCGAGGAGTCCTGGTCGAGCCCGCCTCCCCCGGCCGAGCCGGCGCCGGATAAGGCCTGGCCAGGCCCGGAGGAGCACGCGGAGGAGCCGTGGCGGCCCGCGGCCGAGGACGAGCGCCGGGTGCCGAGGGGGCATCCGGAGACCGGTGGCGGCGGGCTCGTACCGGACGACCCGGTGTGGCCGTTCGCGCTGGGAGGTGCCGCCCTGCTCGCGGGAGCCGGGCTGGCCGGGCTCGCGGTACGGCGCCGCAAGGGTGTCGCCTGAGCAGCGGCTGCTCCGGACCGGGGCAGTCGTCGTCTCGCTGGCAGGGGTGCTGCTGGTCGGGCTCGGGGTCAGCGGCATCTTCAGCGACGAGCCCGAGCCGGGTCCGGTCGCGGCCACGAGCCCCGTGCCGTCGGTCCCGGGCGTGCCGTCCGGCAAGGTGGCCGCGCCCATGAAGGCCGTCAAGCCCACGGCCGTCTACATCCCGTCCATCGGCGTGGCCGCCCCGCTGATGGAGCTGGGCCTGGACGCGCAGGGCGCCATCGAGAACCCGCCGTTCGACCCGCCGAACCAGGCGGGCTGGTACCGCTACGGCGCCGTACCCGGCCAGCGCGGCGCCGCCGTGATCACCGGCCACCTGGACACCAGGAGCGGCCCCGCCGTCTTCGCCAACCTCAAGAACGTCAAACGCGGTGACCAGATCCAGGTGCTGCGCGCCGACCGCTCGGTGGCGGTGTTCGTCGTCGACAAGGTCGAGCACACGCCGAAGCGGAACTTCCCCGTCAAGAAGGTCTACGCCAAGCTCACCTATCCGGGGCTGCGGCTGGTGACCTGCGGCGGGACGTTCGACCGGCAGGCGCACAGCTACCTCGACAACACGATCGTGTACGCCCACCTCGCGGCGCCGTACTATCCCAAGAGCTGATCACGGGTCGCGCGGCAGGCCGAGCGCGCGTTCGGCGATGATGTTGAGCTGCACCTCCGTGGTGCCGCCGCCGATGGTGAACGCCCGGGTGGCGAGGATCGTAGAAGAGGTCAAAAACCATTGGCCGCCCGCGGCCTCACCCGGTTACGCTCGCTCGTGTCCTGACGGTGGAACATTCGGGCAGCCATGCCCTGGAAGGGGTGGATTGATGCCTGGCACCGCGCCTTGCGCGCCTCGCCGTGCCGTGGGCGAATCCTGCCTCTGAGACCTCAGACCTGATCGGCCGGACCGCCTGCCGTACCAGCATGCCCGCGTACGCCGCGAGGCTCGCTCGGCGCTCCTTTGCTGCCTTGAATCGACCATTCCGGCAAGGAGTACCCAGGTTGTCCACCAACAGCAAACCCCGTTCCGTCGTGAACACTGACACCTTCTCGTGCGTGCGCTGCGGCCTGACCGTCACCGCGACCGCGCCGGACGGCACCCGCCGCAACCACTGCCCGAGCTGTCTGCACTCGAAGCACGTCCTCGACCGGGTGGAAGGCGGCCCATCGGAGTGCGGGGCGCGGATGATCCCGATCTCGATCGCGGTCCTGCGTACCGGCGACTGGATGGTGATCCATCGCTGCACCCGGTGTGGCGAGCTGACGTCCAACCCCATCTGCGGGGACGACAATCAGCTCATCCTCATGCGCATGGCCGTACGGCCGCTGGCGCAGCCGCCGTTCCCGCTCGAGGCGTTCGGCGACCTGTGACATGCCGAGGAGAAAGCCGGGCCGGGAACGGCCCCAACGGCGCAAGAGCACGTGGCACGGCGAACGCGGGGACACGTTCCGCTGCGTCGGATGCCGGCTGGACGTGCCGATGATCGCCCCGGGCACCGCCCACCGCAACCACTGCCCGCACTGCCTGACGAGCCTGCACGTCGACCACCGGATTCCGGGGGACCGGCGGGCGGCCTGCCGGGGCCGGATGGCGGCGCTGAGCGTCACCGTCCGGCAGGACGGCGAGTGGTTGATCATCCACCACTGCCAGTCCTGCGGCGAGCTCAGCGCCAACCGCATCGCGGGCGACGACAACGCGCTGGCCCTGCTCCGCATCGCCATCCGCCCGCTGTCCAATCCTCGCCTGCGAACGAACGCCCTGCTCACCCTCTAGCCCGCTCCTCGCTGGGACCCGCCACAAACGGGTCCCAGCGGGGTTAGGTGGGCCTCTACGTCCGCCGCTTCTACAGCAGGCGATCGAGCCGGACTGCCAAGTCGATCATGTCGTGCCGCAGGGCCTCACAGGTCCCGAGCACTTTGCTCCGAGCCGAGGCGAATTGCTCATTGCTCTGCCGCCGGAGGCCGGCCAATTCATCTCGCAGGACTGCGAGGTCCTGGCACACCCCGATATGGAGGTCGGCGACGTCGGCGCGCACCTCGGCAATGGCGACCTCCCATGTGGTGACGCCTTCCTCGGGCGTGCTGTCCTCTGCCGGGAAGTGCCCATACAGGACGTTGGGACGGCCGGAAGCCGTGTCGTCGGAACGCATCATCGCTTCGAGGGCTGCCAAACGGTTTTTCAGTTCGCTAATCGCCGCCTCAATATCCATGTCCCCCGGCCTTGGCGCTAGTCGGAAGGACCTCATGTCCTGACGACCGGGTCCCACTGCCAGTGAGTACATGGTGGCAACCGGTTCAAGATCGTGTTGATCGACGGGAGGGATCGGGGTGCGGTTTCCCCCCTCCTGGGGTGACAAAAATCGCTGGTGGGATGAGTTCTGCGACAGGCGGACTATCGACAAAGAAGGCCATTTATGGCAAAAATCGCAAATTGCCAACCGGGGCGATGTCCCGTCGCCGAGGCCCGGCGTTGTCGCCGGTGGCCGCTGGACGTCGTACATGGTGAATTGTCAGTCGCGGTGGTTAGGCTCGCGGCGTGATGAAGGAGTTCGATCTCGACCTCGGCGACGGCCGTACGCTGCACGTTTACGACACCGGCCCGGATGACGCGCCTGATCGGCTGGCCGTCTTCTGGCACCACGGCACGCCGAACATCGGCACGCCGCCGGAGCCGCTCTTCCCGGTCTCCGAGCGGCTCGGCATCCGGTGGGTGTCGTACGACCGGCCCGGCTACGGCGGCTCCACACCTTCGCTGGGGAGGGACCTGGCGTCGGCGGCCGGCTACGTGTCCCTGGTCGCCGATGCGCTGGGCATCGACCGGTTCGCGGTCATGGGCCACTCCGGTGGCGGCTCACACGCCCTGGCCTGCGGCGCCCTGCTCCGGGACCGCGTGCTGGCCGTCGTCGGCGTGTCCGGTCCGGCCCCGTACGGCGCGGAGGGCCTTGACTGGTTCGCGGGCATGTACGCCTCCGGCCAGGCGTCACTGCGCGCCGCCGTCGAGGGCCGTGCGGCGAAGGAGCGGTACGAGGCGTCGGCCGAGCACGACCCGGAGATGTTCGCCCCGGTTGACCACGCCGCCTTGGCGGGTGACTGGTCGTGGTTCGGCAGTGTCGTCGGCCCGGCGCTGGAGGGCGGTCAGAGCGGGCCGATCGACGACGACCTCGCATACGTGCACCCGTGGGGATGCGACCCCGCGCAGATCACGGCGCCGACGCTGCTCATGCACGGCGACCAGGACCGCGTCATACCCAGCTCGCACGGCAGGTGGCTGGCCCGGCACTGCCCTTCGGCGGAGCTGCGGACATTTCCCGACGACGGCCACATCTCGGTCCTCTGCTCTGCCTCGACGGCGCTCGACTGGCTCCGCGCGCGCGTCTGATCAACCCGTCGCGCGGCAGGCCGGGCGACGTCCCAGCGCGGCGCAGGTGATCTCCAGGTCGCCTTCCGCTGCTGCGTAAGCGGGTTCTGCGCACCACCGCCAGACGGTGAGCGGCCAGATAATCGTGATCGCACCTGCGGCTGCAGGGCTTCCTCGACCTGGTCCACCGATGGGCGCGCCACATCGCCCCGCGGGCCGCCGATCGCCTCGTCGCCGTTCTCGACGAGAACTTCGAGATCAGCATCCCGCTCGAACTCGGCTGAGAGCGCCACAAAGTGTGATCTGAATCACACTGGTTGCCGGTTCTAATCATGTAACCGATTACATACCCTCATGTAACCGATTACATGGAGGTCAGATGGCTCGTATCAAAGATGTCGCCGCGCAGGCGGGCGTCTCTGTCGCGACCGTCTCCCGGGTGCTCAACAACAACCCCTCCGTCACCGAGGAGACGCGCAACCGGGTCCACGACGCGATGGCCGCGCTGAACTACCGGCCCAACGCCGTCGCCCGGTCCCTGCGCACCGAGGCCACCAGGACACTCGGGCTGATCATCGGCGACATCCTCAACCCGTTCTTCGCCGAGCTGGCGCGGGCCGTGGAGGACGAGGCCCGCGAGGCCGGCTACACCGTGATCATCGGTAACGCCGACGAGCGCGCCGACCAGCAGGACCACTACGTGCGCACCCTGCTGGAACAGCGGGTCGACGGGCTGCTGATCTGCCCGACCGCCGAGGTGACGCCCCTGGTGGAGGAGGTCAGCCTGGGGGAGCGGCCGCTGGTCTTCCTCGACCGCACGCTCAGCGGCGTGGAGGTGCCGTCGGTGCGGGCCGACGGCAGCACCGCCATCGCCGAGCTGGTCGCCCATCTGCGCGCCCTCGGGCACCGGCGGATCGCGTTCGTGTCCGGGCCGAGCACCCTGTCCACCGGGCGCGAGCGGACCGAGGCCTTCCTGCGGGCGGCGGCCGAGCACGGTCTGGAGGTTCCGGAAACGTACGTGCGCGTCGGCGACTTCCGCGCCGTCAGCGGCCAGCGGATCACCTCCGAACTCCTCGACCTGCCCGAACCGCCGCAGGCGATCTTCCTGGGCGACAACCTCATGGCTCTGGGCGCGCTCGACGAGGTCCGCGAGCGCGGCCTGGAGATCCCCGGCGACGTCGCGTTGGCCTCGTTCGACGACGTGCCGTGGTTCAACCACGTCCAACCGCGCATCACCGCGATCAGCCAGCCCACCGCTGAGCTGGGCCGGCGCGCGGTCCGGGTGATCCTCGACGTGCTGAGCGGCCGGGCCGCCGAGTCGGTGGTGCTGCCCGCGACGCTCGTGGTGCGCGAGTCGTGCGGAGAGTCAGGCACATGGAAGGAGGACGGCTCGTGAGCCAGGCACGGGAGATCCTGCGCGTCGAGGGACTCGGCAAGAGGTTCCCCGGCGTGGTCGCGCTCGACGGTGTCGACTTGGACCTGCGCGAGGGCGAGGTGCACGTCCTGCTCGGCGAGAACGGCGCCGGCAAGAGCACTCTCATCAAGATGTTGTCCGGCGCCTACCAGCCCGACAGCGGCCGCATCCTCGTCGACGGCGAGCCGGTCGCCATCAGGACCGCCGCCGACGCCCAGCGGCTCGGCATCGCCACGATCTACCAGGAGTTCAACCTGGTTCCCCAGCTGACCGTGGGCGAGAACCTCGCCCTGGGCCGGCCGCCTCGCCGCTTCGGGTTCGTCGACACGCGGCGCATGCACGAGCAGGCCCGCGGCATGCTCGACCTGGTGGGCATCGACGTCGACCCGCGCACCCGCGTCGCCGACCTGGGCATCGCGCAGATGCAGATGGTCGAGATCGCCAAGGCGCTCGCGCTGAACGCCCGCGTACTCATCATGGACGAGCCCACCGCCGTGCTCACCACCAGCGAGGTGCGGCGGCTGTTCGACCTTGTCGGGCAGCTGCGCGAGCGGGGCGTCGCGGTCGTGTTCATCACCCACCACCTGGAGGAGATCGCCCAGATCGGCGACCGGGTGACCGTGCTGCGCGACGGCCGCTCCGTGGCGCAGGTGCCGGCCGGCACGCCCGAAGAGGAGCTGGTCCGGCTCATGGTGGGCCGGCCCATCGACCAGCAGTACCCGCGCGACGCCGCCGCGGCCGGCGAGCCGCTGCTGCAGGTGCGCGACCTGAGCCGGGACGGCGCGTTCTCCGGCGTGTCGTTCGAGGTGCGCGCCGGCGAGGTCGTCGGCCTGGCGGGGCTGGTCGGCGCGGGCCGTACCGAGGTGGCCCGTGCGGTGTTCGGCGCCGACCCCCACGACTCGGGCGAGGTGCTGGTGCGCGGCCGGCGGCTGCCCGGCGGCGACGTGCGCGCTGCCATGGAGGCCGGGCTCGGCCTGGTTCCCGAGGACCGCAAGGGTCAGGGACTCGTCCTCGGCGCCGACATCGCCGAGAACCTGGGCCTGGTCACCCTGCGCGGCGCCAGCCGCGGCGGATTCGTCGACCGGGCCGGGCAGCGCGAGGCCGCAGCACGGGTGGCCGCCCAGCTCGGCGTGCGGATGAGCCACCTCGGCCAGGAGGTGCGCACCCTGTCGGGCGGGAACCAGCAGAAGATCGTGATCGGCAAGTGGCTGCTCGCCGACGCCAACGTGCTCATTCTCGACGAGCCAACGCGCGGCATCGACGTCGGCGCCAAAGTCGAGATCTACCAGTTGATCAATTCGCTCACCGCCTCAGGCCACGCGGTCCTCATGATCTCCAGTGATCTGCCCGAGATCCTCGGGATGAGTGACCGCATCCTCGTCATGGCCAGAGGCCGGCTCGTCGGCGAGCTGGATGCCGCCGAGGCGAACCAGGACTCCGTGATGGCGCTGGCCGTCACCGAGGTGGAGGATGCCCGTGTCCACTAACGTGCTGGCCGGACGGTCACCGGCCAGGAACCTGCTGGCCGAGAACGGCTCGCTCGCGGCGCTCGTCGTGCTCGTCGTGGCGCTGTCGTTGTTGTCCGGCGACTTCCTGACCGTCACGAACCTGCTCAACGTGGGCGTCCAAGCGGCGGTCACCGCGATCCTCGCGTTCGGCTCGACGTTCGTCATCATCACCGGCGGGATCGACCTGTCCGTCGGCGCCGTGGCCGCCCTGTCGGCGATCGTGCTGGCCTGGACGGCCGCCGACACCGGGCTGCCCTGGCCGCTGGCCACGCTCGTCGCGCTCGCCGTCGGCGTCGGGTGCGGGCTGGTCAACGCCGCGCTCATCGCGTACGGCAAGCTGCCGCCGTTCATCGCCACGCTGGCCATGCTGGGCGTGGCGCGCGGACTGGCCCTGGTGGTCGCCCAGGGCAGCCCCATCGAGATGCCGGAGGCGGTCTCCCACCTCGGCGACACCGTCGGCGGCTACCTGCCGGTGCCCGTGCTGGTGATGGCGCTCATGGGCGTGGTCGCCGCCGTCCTGCTCAACCGCACCTACGCCGGCCGGGCGATGTACGCCATCGGCGGCAACGAGGAGGCCGCCCGGCTGTCCGGCATCGCCGTCAGCAGGCAGAAGCTCGTCACCTACGCCCTGTCCGGCGCGTTCGCCGCCGTGGCCGGCATCGTCCTGGCCAGCCGGCTCGCCTCGGCCCAGCCGCAGGCCGCCTCCGGCTACGAGCTGGACGCGATCGCCGCCGTGGTCATCGGCGGGGCGAGCCTGTCGGGCGGCAAGGGCAAGGCGCTCGGCACGCTGGTCGGCGCACTCATCCTGGCCGTGCTGCGCAACGGGTTGAACCTGCTGTCGGTGTCGGCCTTCTGGCAGCAGGTGGTCATCGGCGTGGTGATCGCCCTGGCCGTCCTCCTCGACACGCTGCGCCGCCGAAGCAGCCGCTGACATCACCGCAACCCCCAGTAAAACCCCCAGTAAGAAGTAGTGAGGTTCCTCCCCCATGCGAATCCACGCCCTCATCGCGGCAGGCGCCGCACTGACCCTCGGCCTGACCGCCTGCGGCTCCTCCGGCACGTCCTCCTCCGGCTCGGCGGGAGCCGCCTCCGGCGGCGACATCAAGATCGGCTTGTCGATCTCCACCCTGAACAACCCCTACTTCGTGCAGCTGCGCAACGGCGCCGAGGCCGAGGCCAAGAAGCTGGGCGTCACGCTGACCGTCACCGACGCGCAGAACGACGCCTCCCAGCAGGTCAACCAGGTGCAGAACTTCACCAGCCAGAACATGAAGGCGATCATCATCAACCCGGTCGACTCCGACGCGGCCGCGCCGGCAGTCAAGATCGCCGAACGTTCCAGCATCCCCATGATCGCCGTGGACCGCGGCGTCAACGGGGCCAAGATCGCCCAGACCGTCGCCTCTGACAA
Source organism: Nonomuraea sp. B19D2 (assembly GCF_040137845.1). Classification (NCBI taxonomy): domain Bacteria; kingdom Bacillati; phylum Actinomycetota; class Actinomycetes; order Streptosporangiales; family Streptosporangiaceae; genus Nonomuraea; species Nonomuraea sp. B19D2. The sequence goes on from NZ_JBEFAK010000014.1 coordinate 190,182, forward strand.
CGTGGCCGGCGGCAAGCTGGCCGCGGAGCAGCTCGCCAAGGAGATCGGCGAGAAGGGCGAGGTCGTCGTTCTCCAGGGCGTGCCCGGCACCTCGGCCTCGCGCGACCGCGGCCAGGGGTTCACCGAGGGCATCAAGGCGTACCCCAACATCAAGGTCGTCGCCCAGCAGCCGGCCGACTTCGACCGCGCCAAGGGCCTGGACGTCATGACGAACCTGCTGCAGTCCCACCCCGGCATCTCCGGCGTGTTCGCCGAGAACGACGAGATGGCGCTCGGCGCGATCAAGGCGCTCGGCGCCAAGGCCGGCAAGGAGGTCAAGGTGGCCGGCTTCGACGGCACCCCCGACGGGCTGAAGGCGATCGAGGCCGGCACGCTGGCGGCCAGCATCGCCCAGCAGCCGGCCCTGCTCGGCCAGCAGGCCGTGCAGAACGCGGTCAAGGCCGCCAAGGGCGAGCAGCTGCAGGCCACCGTCAACGTGCCGGTGAAGGTCGCCACCAAGGACAACCTGTCCGAGTTCACCGGGGCATGAGCGCTGTGGGTGAACACGACGGCCCGCCCCGCCACCCGTTCGATGTCGTGGTGGTGGGGTCGGCCAACGCCGACCTGGTTGTCCAGGTCGAACGGCATCCCGCGCCGGGCGAGACCGTGCTCGGCTCGGAGCTGGCCGTCCACCCCGGAGGCAAGGGCGCCAACCAGGCCGTGGCCGCCGCCCGGCTCGGCGCGCGGGTGGCGCTGCTCGGCCGGGTCGGCGCCGACGGGCACGGGCGGCTGCTGCGCGAGTCGCTGGAACGCGACGGCGTGGACCTCGGCCACCTGCACGACACGCCGGCCGCCAGTGGCATCGCCATGATCGCCGTCGGGCCGCAGGGCGACAACAGCATCATCGTCGCCCCCGGCGCCAACGCCCGGCTCACCGAAGAGGACGTGCGGGCGGCGGCGCCGCTGCTGCAGTCGGCTCCGGTCGTGTCACTGCAGCTGGAGATCCCGCTGCCGGCGGTGCTCGCCGCGGCCCGGCTGGCCCGCCGCGCGGTGCTCAACCTGTCGCCGGCCGCTCCGGTGCCGGACGAGCTGCTGGCGCTGTGCGATCCGCTGGTCGTCAACGAGCACGAGGCGGCCCTGATGCTCGGCATGCCCGGCGAGCCGGACCGGCAGGCCAAGAATCTGCTGGCGCTGGGCCCCCGCTCGGTCGTCATCACCTTGGGCGCCCACGGGGCCGTGGTGGCCGAGGACGGCGCCGTCCACGCGGTGCCCAGTCCCCGCGTGACGGCCGTGGACACCACCGGGGCCGGCGACGCGTTCGCCGGGGCGCTGGCCTGGCGGCTGGCCGCGGGCGAGCCGCTCGCGGATGCCGCAGCGTTCGCTGCCAGGGTGGGCGCCGCGGCCGTGCGCAGACCGGGAGCCCAGGATTCGTACCCGACGATGGCGGAGGTGGAGGACCTGTGAAGCGTGGCGGCGTCATCAACGCGGCCCTGGCGGGCGCCCTGGCGCGGCTCGGGCACACCGACGAGCTGCTGATCTGCGACAGCGGCATGCCGCTGCCGCCGGGCGCGCAGGTGGTTGACCTGGCGTTCGTGGCGGGCATCCCGTCGTTCGCCGACGTGCTCAACGGCATCCTCGCCGAGATCGTCGTCGAGGGCGCCACGGCGGCCGAGGAGGTCCGCGCGGCCAACCCCGCCTGCCACGCGCTGCTCGGCGAGCGGCTGCCGGGGCTGGCGCACGTGCCGCACGAACGGCTCAAGCAGCTCTCCGCGGCCAGCAAGCTGGTGGTTCGCACCGGCGAGGCGCGGCCGTACGCCAACGTCATCCTGCGCTGCGGCGTGGCCTTCTGAAGCCGACGCGCAGAGTTGAGGACTGCCACTCAGCCCCGGGCCGGAGGAACCACGCGTATCCCGAAACCGTACGAGCCGATGGCGCCGGCAATCCCCAGAAAGAGCAAGCTGTAATGCTCCTGGCCCCGAGCCGTGGTGATCCCTCCCAGATCGAGCAGCGACTCCGTGGGCCAGCCCAGCTCGTTCAGGAGGCCGCCGACCGTGCGTTTGGCCTCGGCGTCATCCCCTGAGAGGAAGAGCGTGCTCGGGCCCGCCAACGAGTCAGGCGCGCCCATGAGCCGTGCATCGACGGTACAGAGCGTCTTGACGACCACCGTGTCCGGGAACGTCCGCTGGATCTCCTCTCCCAGGCTCTCTCCAGGATGGGAGAGCGCGCCGTCCTCCGTGAAACCGACCGATACGTCGAGCAGCACCTTCCCCGCCAGGGCCGGGGCGCCTATCGCGGAGAGCAGCGGCACGGACGCGGTGCCGGGTGTCGCGTTGACCACTACCTCCGCGCCCACGACGGCTGAGGACAGGTCAACGACCGGTACGCCCTCTCCCAGGGCGGTCGCCAGTTCCGCGCGCAATTCCAGGTCGTCCGACCGCCGCGATCCCAGGACGACGTCATGGCCCGCGCCGGCCCAGCCGACGGCCAGTGCCCGTCCTACGTTGCCCGTTCCGAGAATTCCGATCTTCATGGCGTTGACGCTATGGCGGTCTCGCCCGCCGCCGCCTCCAGCCACAGCCGGGTCTGCTGTACACCATTGGTCGTAGGACCTCGCACCCGGCGCAAGACCACCCGCCACGCGAGCACGCTATCCCTGATCTCGATCAAAGGCCCGCCACCATTCACAGGGGAGCTATCGGGGCCGGTGCTTGTCGAACGCGCCAGGTCCCATGCTCGGCCGCGGTCGTTTCGGACATTCCGTCCACAGAGCCACGCCGGGCTGAGGAGTGACCGCCTGCCAGTTGATCCAGAGAATGTGCACGATTGCCACAGGGTGTGTAGTGGCCGCCCTCGCATGCCGCCTCAGGTCGCTCGGGCATGGCGCGGAGCTTGGTTCGGCGCAGGTCCTCCATCGGCATGAGCCCCTGCAGGGCGCTCACCCGGTCAGCCGCTCATCGTTCGTGTCGAGCCTCGCATAGTTGCCCTCTTGGTCGCCCTGAGGGGCAGCGACCGAGACCTGGGGTCTGCCCGGAATGGTGTAACGTACCGCCCTCATGCGGACAGGAGATCGCGGTGGCCGTCGGCATTGACAAGATCGCATGGATTCACCTGGAGGGTGGCAAGATCCTCAGCACTCGATCGTGCGGTAAGGACGTCTACCGAGGTGCGGGCCAGTGCTCCCGCCTTCAGGCGGGAGGTGAAGGCCCGCGTGTGAAGGCCCCCAAGGGCCTGAGCGTGCCCTGATCCGCACTTTGGAACCGGGCTTGATCACGTCTGGTCTTGTCTCATTTCTGGGGCCGGTCCTGGGTCTGGATGTAGGTGCGGACGGTGGCCAGGTTCGCGTCGCCGGTCGAGCCCGCGTAGGGGGAGCGGGACGAGAAGTGGCCGCTCCACAGGTATTTGTGGACGTGAACGCTGTATTCCTGGCGGAGGTAGCGGGCCGAGACGCCCTTCAAGGAGTTGACGAGGCAGGAGAGTGCGACGTTGGGCGGGTAGTGAACGAGGAGATCAACGTGGTCGTGCTCGCCGGTGAACTCGGTCAGTTCGCATTCGAACTTCTCGCACACCTTTTTCGTGATCTGGTTGCAGCGCTTCAGCCTAGGTCGGTGAAGACGTCCGCCGATATTTCGTGACACACAAATGCGCGGTGAGGTCATAAAAGCAGTGGCACCCGTTCTGATGTCGGCGCTTGGTTCCCACTGCGGTGACATACGCCAACCGATAAAGTGAGCCGCGTGGGGCTGGAGAAACGCAACCGCGCTCATGTTTCGCGCCTGGAGTTGGACCAGCGGCAGAGCGCCGTGCTGGACGGTCAGGCGCACAACGCGCGCGTGGTGTGGAACCTGCTGCACGAGTTCTTCGCCTTCCGTCAGGGCCGGTTCGCCTCGCTCGCGGCGTGCGACGAGGCCATCCGGGTCGCCCGCAAGGAGATCGACTGGCTCAAAGACCTGCCCGCCCAGGCCGCGCAAGCCGTCTTGAAGACCTACCGGCAGGCGTGGGCGAACTTCTTCAACCCTGACCATCCGGCCGGGCGCCCCACGTTCAAGAGCCGGTTCCGCTCCCGGATGGCTGTGGACGTCCCTCAGGGGCGTGATCTGAACATCACCCGGATCAATCGGCGGTGGGGTGCGGTCAACATCCCCAAACTCGGCCGGGTCCGCTTCCGGTGGACCAAGGACCTGCCCGGCGTCACCCGGGGCGGCCCGGACGGGAAGATCACCGGGGCGCGGTTGGTGAAGGAGGCCAACGGGTGGCACATCGTGTTCCGTACCCAGACCGGCGAACCGGTGCCCGCCCCGCACGCGGGGCCGGCAACCGCGATCGACCGGGGCATCGCCGTGCCGTTGGCCCTGTCCACTGGAGAGAAGATCGTCCACCGCAAGGACTGGCTGACAGGCGGAGAACAAGCCCGCCTGCTCCGCCTGGAACGCAAAGCCGCCCGCCAGAAAAGAGCGGCCAAACCCGGCCGGCCCACCAGTAACCGGCTGAAGAGAACGTACGGCCAGATCGCCTGCCTGCGTGCGAAAGCCAAGCGCCGGGCCATCGACTGGCAGCACCAGACCACAGCGAAGCTCACCGACCGGTTCTCCGTCATCGTGCTGGAAGACCTCAAGGTCAAGAACATGATGACCTCCGCCTCCGGCACCCTCGAACAGCCGGGCAGGAACGTCGCCCAAAAGCGGGGCCTAAACCGGGCCATCGCCGGGCAGGCGTGGGGGCGTACCGCCGAGTTCCTCACCTACAAGGCCACCGACAAGGGTGGGAAGGTCGTCTTCGTCCCGGCGGCGGGCACCAGCCAGGAATGCCACGCCTGCCACACGATCATCGAGGGCTCTCGCGAGAGCCAGTCCAGGTTCGTGTGCAAGAACACAGCATGCGGGTGGATCGGCAACGCCGACGTCAACGCCGCCCGCACCCAGATGTACCGGTATAACTCAGCCGCCGGACAGGCGGTCACCGGACGTGGAGGCCCCGCACCACTGAGGCCGGTGAAGCGTCAAGCAACTCATGGCGGGACTACCCGCACCGCCCCGCAAGGGGTGGCCGCGTAGCGGCCATGAGAATCCTCTCCATTCATGGGGAGGAGCACGTCAACAGGCACAGGCACACGGCCACGCCGCGGGTGTCCTCGTGAAGATGGCCTGCTACACGGCCGACCACCACGGGACACCTACGCCCAGCAAGGAAATCGAAGAGATCGCCTGGCTGACCTACGCCGACCGTCATCGCGTGTCAGCCGTGGATCAGATCGTCTTCGACGAGCTACACCGGGCAGGCCAGCTCCACTGACCCGATCCTGCCGTACGGCTTTCCGCAGCCAGCCGGTCAGGATTGCACTCTGAGTGGATGGTCATGGAGGGCGAAAGCGTCTTAGGAAGGCGTCCGAGCGGAGCGAGGTCGAACAGGGGGCGGGCGTCAGCCCGCCTGGGAGGGCGCGCGAGCGGAGCGAGCACCGCTCGGGGCGGGTGTCAGGCGCATGACCCCCCAGATGGGCAAGGGGTGGGTGGAGCCCGTCCCACCTACCCCTTTCCCTGTTCAGTCGCCGAATTCCAGGTGGAGGGCCTGGGTGAAGTCGGAGACCGCTTCCTCGTGGCGGTCCAGCTCCTGGAGGATCTCCCCGCGTACCCGGAACGCCCAAATGTATTCGGGGTCCAGCTCGATCGCCCTGTTCAGATCGTTCAGGGCCGCCTCGTTGTCGCCCAGTTCGCTGAGCACCGCGCCCCGGCTGCCATAGGCGCGGTCGTTCTCCGGGTCCAGCTCCAACGCGCGGCTGAGGTCTGCCAGCGCCTCCTCGTAGCGGTCTGTCATGCGAAACGCCTCGCCCCTCCGGCTCAGCGCGCGTACGTACTCCGGGTTGACCTCCAACGCCTTCGTGTAGTCGTCGATGGCCTCGGTGTAAAGGTTCATCCGCTGGTACAGGTCGCCGCGGGCCACCCAGGAATAGGGCAGCTCCTCGTTCAGGGCGATGATCTTCCCGTGCTCCTCAAGGGCTTCGTCCAGGCGGTCCAGGTCCGTCAGGGCGTCGGCCTTCGCCTCCAGGATCCACAGCGAGTCGGGGGCGAGGGTGAGGGCGTGTTCGAAGTCTGTCATGGCGTCCGCCAAACGGCCCATCGCGGCGTACGTCTGGCCGCGCGAGCCCAGGGCGTACGCGCTGTCCGGCTCCAGCCTGAGCGCCTCGTCGAAATCCTCCAGCGCGGCCTCGTAGCGTTCGATGACGCGGTGGCTCTCGCCACGCAGCCGCCAGGTGCGGGCGTTGTCGGGCGCCAGCGCGATCGACTCCGTCAGATCCGCGATCGCGGCGTCGTGTCTGGACAGGGCGATGTACGACTCCGCGCGGCTGCGCAGCACCGACGCACGGGACTGGGCGGCTGCCTCCGACAGGCCCGGCTGGTCCTTGATCCCCTCGCTCATGAGGGGTAAATCTATCTGACTAAATCTGGATTATGGCTGCCTTTTCGCGGGTGTACTCGAGGACCGAATCGTGCCCGTACCCGCTGTCCTTGACGCCGCCGAACGGCAGCCCGGGCGGCATCTGGCGGAACGTGTTCACCCACACCGTACCGCTCTGGAGATCGCGCACGAACCGGTGCGCCCGGCCCAGGTCACGCGTCCAGACGCCGGCCGCCAGGCCGTAGCGGGAGTCGTTCGAGATCTCCAGGGCCTCCTCGTCGGAGGAGAACGGCATGGCCACGGCCACCGGGCCGAAGATCTCCTCCTGGCAGATCCGGAGCGAGTTGTCCGTGGTCGTGTAGAGCGTGGGGGCGACCCAGTAGCCGCCCGGGAGGCCGGGCACCACCTCGGCCCCCGTCCGGCCGCCGAAGACCAGGCTCGCCCCTTCCTTCTCCGCCAGCTCGAGGTACGACTTCACGTGCTCGTACTGCGCCGACGACACGATCGGGCCCATGGTCGTCCGCAGGTCCAGCGGGTCGTCCAGGATGAGGTCCGCGCAGACGCGCTCGATGCGGCCGAGCATCTCGTCCCAGATCGAGCGGTGGATGAGGATGCGGGAGCCCGCCACGCACACCTGTCCGGCGTTGCCGGTGTAGATCGAGTTCACGGTGACGCCCTGGGCGGCCGCGGCCAGGTCGGCGTCAGGGAAGACGATGTTGGGCGACTTGCCCCCGAGCTCGAACGTCAGCGGCTTGAGCGCGTCCGCCGACGCCCGGGTGATCGCCTGGCCGGTGGCCGTGGAGCCGGTGAGGCTGATCTTGGCCACGTCGCGGTGCCGTACGAGCGCGTCTCCGACCTCCTCGCCCAGGCCGCTGACGATGTTGAGCACCCCGGGCGGGAACACCTCCGCCAGCAGCTCGCCCAGGCGCAGCACCGACGCGCTCGCCTGCTCGGCCGGTTTGACGATCACCGTGTTGCCGGCCGCCAGCGCGTACGCCGCCTTGGCGGAGAAGGTCGAGATGGGGGAGTTCCACGGGATGATGCAGACCGCCACGCCGTACGGCTCCCGCCGCGTCATCCCGAGCGTGTCGGGGCCCAGGATGACCGTGTCGCCCTTGGCCGCGTCCAGGCACTGCTCGGCGGCCAGCTGCCACAGGTACGCCATCCCAGGCAGGTCCTTCTTGAGCGTGTCGCGCAGGATCCTGCCGTTGTCGCGCGTCTCCAGCCTGGCCAGCTCCTCGGCGTTCCTGGCGAACACCTCCGACACCTTGCGCAGGTAGCCCGCTCTGGCCAGGGCGGGCAGCGCCGACCAGGCGGGGAAGGCGCGGCGGGCCGCCGCCACGGCCGCCTCGGCGTCGCGGGGCCCGCCGGCCGGGATCCGCGCCCACACCTCCCCGGTGGCCGGATTGACCGAATCGAGGGTTCTGCCGTCGCTTGCGGGGACCAGCTCGCCGCCGATGAGATTGCGATAATCAGGCACGCGCCCAAGCATACGCTTGCTCGACACGCTCGAACACCTAAGGTCACGTAAAGTACGCGAACACCCACGCATGGCTATCAAGGCGGGCGGGCAAGACGCTTCGCATGGCACCTCGACTGTTGGGCCGGTTGGCCTATGGCTCCCGATATGACCGCGTTCCGTGGGGTCAGCGCGTCTACGTCCGCCCAGCGGAGCGGCTGATCCGCGAGGCTCAGTGGCGGTTGCTGACCAGACGGGCCCCGGTCATGGAGCTGGCGGACTACCAGCAGCTCAGGACGCTGAAGGAGAACGAGGAGTTTCTGAGCTGCATGATGTGCGGGGAGCCCCGCCAGCAGCCGCTCTTCTCGCCCGGCGGCAACGGATGGCGCTACCACGTCGTCCGCTGCCCGGGATGCGGCTTTCTCTACCGCAACCCCAACATCCGTCCAGAACGCCTCGGCGACCTGTACGCCAACGGCTACAGCACCTTCCTGACCGGCAACTACGCCGCCAACCGGCAACGGCGTTATGAGCTGACCATGCAGGCGTTCTCGCCGGTGTTCGACGAAGGCAAGGAGCGGCGGCTGTTCGACTTCGGCTCCGGGGTCGGGCTGTTCCTCGAGCTGGCCGAGCGGCGCGGGTTCGACGCCTGCGGAGTGGACCTGTCGCCCGAGTCCGTCGTCCAGGCCAACGAGCGGCTGAGCACCGCGCGTACGTACTTCGGCGCGCCCGAGGACGTGCCGGAGATCGCCGGCGGCGGGTTCGACGTGATCACGCTCTGGTCGGTGCTGGCGCACCTGCCCAGGCCGCTGGACGACTTCGCGAGGTTCAGGCGGCTGCTGGCGCCCGGCGGGGTGCTGCTCATCCTGACCGTGAACGCGCGGTCGCTGCTGCTCAAGGCATACGGGCGGGCGTGGAGCGGCTTCACCAAGAACCACCTGATGTTCTACTCGCCGCAGACCGTTCGCACGCTGCTGGGCCGTACCGGCTTCGCGGGCGTCGCCTTCGCCCCCCATTACGGTGACACGGTCGAGGCCGGCACGACCCGCCTGCCCAGCCCGTTGGTGCGCAGGCTGCGCCGCAACGTGGAGCTCAGCGACGGCGGGAACATGATGCGGGTCCTGGCCTTCGCCGACGAGGAGGCCATCGGCCGTTGGGGCGGCGGCCCGCTGACGGTCCACCGCCTGCGCGCGTGAACCGCCCCCAAGCGCGGCAGGCGGAGCCGGCGGTCGGAGGGTGAGAGCGGCGTGGGGAGAGCGGCGCGCGGCGGCTGGAGGACCGGTCTGAGCGTCTAGATCTCCGGGACGCCCAGATCCGGCGCGGGTCCGGCGCCGGCCTGCTTGCCGAGTGCGGGGTCGAGCTGCTCGATCAGCCGCTGCACCAGCGCCGCCCGCCGCACCCGCTCACGTCCCAGCTCCCGCGGCACCGCCCCGAGGTGCGAGCCGGAGGGGTAGATGTTGGGCGCGTTCCGCAGCCCCATCTTCAGATAGACCGGCGCGGCGGCCCGGACGATCTCCACCGCCTCGTAGAACCGCACGAATCCGCCCTGGTCGTCGGGCACCTCCAGGTAGAGGTCGATCGGCAGCCGGGTCGCGGCCCGGATCTCGGCCAGGTGCGGCACGGTCAGGTCGGTGCCCACGTTCACGGTGGTCGCACCCAGGCGCTCCAAGATCGCCGCGGTCGGCCCGTTGGTGAGCGGCATCAGCACGGACGTCTTCAGGACCAGGTTGGCGGGCAGCGTGCCGTCCTCCTTCAGCGCGCGCAGCACCTCCAGCGTGCCGAGGTCGCCCACGAGGAGGCTGCGGATGCCCAGCGAGCAGGCCCGCAGCGCGTCCGCCACGCACGCCGCCACCATCGCGTTCCCCCGCGCCGCCGCACCGACGGCCTGCGTCAGCTTGGCCTGGCCGCCGGTGTCCCAGGCGGCCCGCGGCCCGAGGAACAGGTTGATCTCGATGCCCCGCTCGGCCCCGAGGCTCGCCATGTCGGAGATCTCGGCGTCCGTCAACATCATCACGCCGCTGCCCTGTGACGTCCTGGCGATCGGCACGCCGAGCCGGTCGGATTCGGCGACCACCGCTTCCAGCACCGCGGGGCCCTCGACGCTGGGGATCTCGAACCGGTACGGCGCCCCGTCCGCGAACCGCGACTGCGCGGAGGAGGCGGTCTCGGCCACCGGATGCCCGAGCCGGGCCATCAGATCGTGCAGGTCGGCAAGGTTCGTCATCGAGACTCCCTGTTATCGATCTCGTCATAAATCACTTCGGCACGCCCGAGCGTAGTGCGGCGGCCCGTGTCGTCCTCGCCCCACAGCTCCAGCTCTGCCCGGTTCCCAGCCGCGGCTGTCACCCGGCCCCGGCACGTGTAAGCGCGGTCGCGGAAGTCCATGCCGCGAGGTCACCTGGCAGGGCCACTGACCTCGCGACCGGCGTGGTGAAGGGCGCTCAGAAGCTGGTCGAGAGGGCGATGGGCCGCCATTGGTCCAGCTCGCGGCGGACGAGATCGAGCTTGGCCGCCACCCGTTCGACCGCGTCCGCACCGAGCTGCAGGCGCAGCGGAGGCTCCCCGGCCTCCACGACGTCCACGATCGCGGTGGCGGCCTTCGCCGGATCGCCCGGTTGACGGCCGTCGTTGGCGGCCAGGGCCGCACGGGTCGGGCCCGCACCGGCGTCATAGTCCGAAATGGACGCGGGCTGGACCTGAAGGCTCGCGCCGTTGAGGAAGTCTGTGCGGAAGCCGCCCGGCTCGACGATGACGACCCGCACACCGAGTGGTGCCAGTTCGCCATGCAGCGCTTCGGAGATGCCCTCGAGGGCGAACTTCGTCGCGCCGTACAGGCCCGTGCCCGGGGCCGTCGCGAACCCGGCCACCGAACCGATGTTCAGGACGTACCCGGATCGCTGGGCGCGCAGCGTGGGCAGCGTCGCGCGCAACGTGTTCAGCACGCCGAAGACGTTGACGTCGAACAGGTCGCGTGCCGCCTTGTCGGACACCTCCTCGACCGCACCCACCAGCCCGTACCCGGCGTTGTTGACCACGACGTCGATCCGGCCGAACTCGGTCAGTCCCGCATCGACCGCGGCTCGCAGTTGCTCCTCGGAAGTGACATCCGCGGTCACGGCCAGCAGCCCGGCGGGCTCCTCCGGATATTTCTTGAGCACCGCCTCCGAATTCCGAGCCGTGGCAATGACACTGTGCCCCCGGGACAGTGCTTCGCGCACGATTTCCGCCCCGAGACCCCGCGACGCTCCAGTGACGAACCAAACACCCATGGTCTTCCCCCATCCGTTCGATCGGCTGGATCGCGACGCTACAAGCTAGAGTCGGCTCTAGATCAAGCGGTGTCGGCGGCGATGTGACGGGAGTCGCTCGTGGATTTGAGCATCGGTGAGGTGTCCAAGCGGAGCGGGCTGAGTGTCCACGCGCTGCGCTTCTACGAGAAGGAGGGGCTGTTCGCCAATCCCGTACGCCGCACGGCGAACGGGCGGCGGATCTACCACGAGGAGGACCTCGAGTGGCTGGCGAGCTGCACCAAGCTGCGCTCCTCTGGGATGTCGCTGGCGGCGATCCGGCGATACGTCGAGCTGGCCCGGCAGGGGGCCGGCAACGAGCACGAGCGCCTGGCGTTGCTGCGCGATCATGAGCAGCAGGTCGAGGCGCAAATTCGTGAGCTTCAGGAATGCCTGGACGTGATCAGATACAAGGCCGACGTTTACGCGGAGTATGTCGCCCGCGGCCAGGCCGACGAGCTCTGGAACCCATCCCGTCCCGACGCCGAAGCGGACTGCCACCGAGCCGTGCGGCCGTGATGCGCCTTGCGCGGCAGCTGAGATCTGTCAGCAGGCGCTACGACTAGGATCGAGCCATGCAGCTGGCCCCTGGAGTGCATGTCGCCATCACCGATCGCCACGGAGGGGTCAGCGCGCCGCCGTACGGGGCGCGAAACCTCGGGGGGATGGTCGGCGACGACCCGGAAGCCGTGCGGGCCAACCGGGCGGGTGTGGCGGCCGAGCTGGGCGTGCGTGCCATCGTGTTCATGCGCCAGGTCCACGGCGCGGACGTCGCCTACGTGAGCGAGCCGTTCGGGGACGATCCGCCGCCGCTCGACGGGGTGTTCACCGCCGAGCCGGGTCTGGCGCTGGCCTCGCTCGGGGCCGACTGCCCGGCGGTGCTGGTGGCCGATCCGGTGGCGCGCATGGTGGGCGCCGCGCACTCCGGCCGCCCGGGCACCGAGGCGGGCATCGCGAGCGCGCTGGTCGCGGCCATGGCGGCCAAGGGCGCGGAGCCGGGGCGGATGGTCGCGCTGGTCGGGCCAGGCGCGTGCGGCCGCTGCTACGAGGTGCCCGCCGAGCTACGCGAACGGGTGGCCTCCCGCGTGCCCGAGACGTGGTCCACGACGTCGTGGGAGACACCCGCGCTCGATCTGCGGGCCGGGATCGAGGCCCAGCTCCGGGCGGCGGGCCTGCGGGACGTACGCCATGACGCCCGCTGCACGATCGAGTCTGAGGAGCTCTATTCGCACCGCAGAGAGCAGCCGGGCGGCCGCTTCGCCGGACTCATCTGGCTCGCCTGAACCTGGACATGTCCACGTTTCGACGAGCCCGATGGCGATTCGGTACATGAAGTAATGGGATGTCGGCTAGCGGGCGAGGATGTCGTCGAGGTCGTAACTGACGGGCCGTTCGAGCTGCTCGTACGTGCATGACTCAGGGGTGCGGTCGGGCCGCCAGCGCCGCCACTGGGCGGTGTGCCGGAACCGGTCGCCTTCCATCTGGTCGTAGGCCACCTCGATCACCAGCTCCGGCCTGAGCGGGATGAACGACAGGTCCTTCTTGGCGTTCCACCGCGACACCGCGCCCGGCACCCGCTGCCCGCCCCTCGAGGGCCCGGCGGCGGGCTGGCCGATGTTGGCCGTCGCCTGCTCCGCCCAGTGGCCCCAGGGGTGCTCGCTCAGCTCCGCGATGTACGGCCTGATCTCCTCCACCAGCTCGGCCCTGCGCGCCATCGGGAACGAGGCGGCCACCCCCACGTGGTGCAGCCTGCCGTCGTCGCTGTAGAGGCCGAGCAGCAGCGACCCCACGACGGGGCCCGACTTGTGCTCGCGGTAGCCGCAGACCACCACGTCGGCGGTGCGCTCGTGCTTGACCTTGAACATGGTGCGCTTGTCGGGGATGTACGGTTGGTCGCCCGGCTTGACGATGATGCCGTCGAGCCCCGCGCCCTCGAACGTCTCGAACCACTCGGCGGCCTGCTCGTCGCTGGTCGTGACCGGGGTCAGCCGGATGGACTCCCCCTTTTCCGGAAATATCCCCTCAAGGCGCGCTCGGCGCTCCGAGAACGGCGCCTCCATCAGCGACTCATCGCCCAGCGCCAGCAGGTCGAACGCGATGAACTGGGCGGGAGTCTGCTGCGACAACAACTTCACCCGCGAGGCGGCCGGATGGATGCGCTGCTGCAGCGCGTCGAAGTCGAGCTGCGACCCCCTGGGCAGCACGATCTCGCCGTCCACCACGCACTTGTCCGGCAGCTCGGCCCTGACCGCCTCGACCAGCTCGGGGAAGTAGCGCGTGAACGGCCGCTCGTTACGGCTGCCCAGGTAGACCTCGTCGCCGTCGCGGAACACGATGCAGCGGAAGCCGTCCCACTTGGGCTCGTAGAACAGCGTGCCGTTCTGCTTGGGCATGGCCTTGACCGGCTTGGCCAGCATGGGCGGCACGGGCGGGCGCACCGGCAGATTGGGCACCGGCTCCGGCTCTTGCTCTTCGATGGGCTCAGTCCGGTCAGTCGGCTCGCTCATGGCTATGCTCCCTCGTGTATTTGCAGAAGAGGACCCCCTCCTCTTCCAGCACCTGGCTGAGGCCCAGTGCGACCTGCGCGGGCTCGCCGTTGACTATGCGCGCCGCGCCGCCCCCGACCAGCATCGGACTGATCGACAGGCACAGCTCGTCGACCAGGTCGTCCGCCGAGAGCTGGGCGTTGATCCTGGGGCCGCCCTCGCACAGGATCCTGGTCAGGCCGCGCTCGTGCAGCTCGGCCACGGCCCGCCGCATGTCGACGCCCTCGTCTCCGGCCACGATGAGGTCGGAGCGCTTGGCCGCCTTCTTACGCCGCTCGTGCGGGGCGGCCTCGCAGGTGATCACGATCGTCCTGCTGCGGGCGTCGGTGAACAGCGCGTCGTCGAGGTCGAAGTCCAGGCTGCGGGTGATGACCGCGATGGGCGGCACCTCGGGCCTGCCCGCGCGGATCTCGGCCCACGAATCGCGCGGCTTGACCGGGCCGTACCCCTCCGTGCGCACGGTCGCGGCGCCCGCGAGGACGACGTCGGACAGGCCGCGCAGAACCTGGAAGATCCGCTTGTCGCCCTTGCTCGACAGGCCGCCCGATCGGCCCTTCAGCCACGCCGCCCCGTCGGCGCTGGCGACCATGTTGAGCCGCAGCCACGGCCGGTCCTCTGGGTAGGCGTACGCCTGAACTATGTCCGGATTGTCTTGTATGTCGGGATAGATGCGCCGCACTCCTCTACCTTGGCACACCCCACCGACAACCCGCCCCACGCCCACGACCCTGCGGTGTGCGGCTTTTCTGGGTGGATGACACCGCGGTGCTGAGCTGGGCCCCTGATGGAGCCTGTTCGCGCTGCTTGACACCGGAAGGTCGTGCTCCGGTGCCACCTCCGCCTGTTTTCGCGAGGCAGGCCTGGCGGACGTCGGCAGGCGAGCCGGCGCCACCGTTCCGGCTGCTCCGCTGATCCGGGATCGCGGCGATCCTGCCCGTGAGCGGCGAACTGCTTGCGGTGCTGGCGGATGGCCTGCGGCCCGCCGCTCACACGGCCTGAGAGTGTCGCACACCGATCGCTAGCGGGGCGCCCCGTCGCGCTCGCTTCTCTGGGCGAGGCGCTGGGCTTGCCCGTTGTGCACATCCCTTACCCACTCCCAGCCGGGCTTGGCCGATGGGCCGACCCGCGGGTCACTGACAACCTGATTGTCACGCAGGGCCTGCACGTACGCCCGATCCTGGTCGATCTGTGCGCGCAGCTGATCAGCTCCGCCGACGGACCCGTGACCCGGGACGAAGACCTCGACGTCGCCTGCCACGCCTTCGAGCAGCCGCAGCGCGGCGAGGTAGTCCTCGATCGGGTCAGCGGCGCTCAAATCGAGCATCGGAATCAAGACATCAGACAGCATGTCGCCGGCGACGAGAACCCTGCGTTCCTCGATCAGCAGCGCCGCATGGCCCGGAGCATGTGCCTGATGCTCGATGATCCGGACTTCAGGGCCATCCCACGGAATCTGCGTGGCGGCCGGCAGACCGGTAATGAGGCCGAACAGGTCCAGCGGTATCTCCTCAGCGATTTCCGGCGGTAACCCCTCGGCGACGCGGGCCTTCCAGTCCGCGTTCGACAGCAGATCTCGCATATCAGCCGCGCAGCGGGCTGTACCGTAACGGGGCGCTTCGCCGAGCTCGGCGTGCCAGAGCACGTGATCCCAATCAGGATGCGTCGAGAAGCCCGCCACAACGGGCTGGCCCAACCTGCGAAGGCCGTCCGCGATGGCGACCATTTCGTCGCCCGTTATCCCGGGGTCAACGAGCAACACGCCGGCCTGGCCTTGCACGACAACGGTGTTGTTCTGGAGTAACTCGCTCTGGTGGGCCAGTACACCCTCCGCGACCTGCCTCAGCACGAGCTCGCCTCCTTTACCTCCCGGATGGCGTAACGATGCATCGTGACGCCCTGCTCGAACGATCGCTGCTCGAGCAGGTCGAGCTCGATCGGCACGTCGTAGTCGTCGAACAGCGGCCTGCCGAAGCCGAGGATTGCCGGGTGGGTCCAGAGCAGCAGCTCGTCGAGCAGCCCCGCCCGGAGCAGCTGCGTCGCGAGCGCCGCGCCGCCCACACTGATGCTGCCGTCGGTCCCGGCCCGCAGGGCGGCGAGTTGCTGGATCGCGTCGTCTCCGCCGATGATCCGGGTGTTGTGATCGGCGCTGCGGCGCGTGCGGGAGACGAGCACCTTGGGCTTGGCTGTCCAGATCTCGCCGTACTCACGCATGTAGTCCGGCAGCGACGCGTCCGCGCGCGCCCGTGGCTGGTACTCCTCCATGATCTCGTAGTAGACCCGACCATGGACCATGAGCGCGAGATCCCGCGTCAGCGCATTAGCCTCGCGGTGCAGTTCCTCGCCGATGCGCAGCCACTCGCCAGCACCGTTGTCCCCAGGAACTTGCTCGATCCGCAGGTCGAGGGACACCTGCATCGAGTAGACGAAGCGGCCCATCATCTCCTCTTCCCAAGAGTGATTGCACTCTGCAACTACTATAGATAGGGCGAAATGCCTGTCAAGGAGGAATCGTGGAACCACGGTCCGGGTGTCCGATCAACGCCGCCGTCGAGGTGCTCGGAGATCGCTGGTCGTTGCTCGTGCTGCGCGACGTCATCTTCGGCGACCGCCGCTACTTCCGGGCGCTGCTCACCGGGTCGATCGAGGGCATCGCTTCGAACATCCTCGCCGACCGCCTCGTGCGGCTCGTCGACGCGGGGATTCTCACCCGCGGCACCGCCGCGCGGGGGCAGCGCGCTCGCTACAGCCTGACTGAAGCCGGTATCCAGACTCTTCCGATCATCTACGCCCTCGGCAACTGGGGCCTCGACTGGCGCCCGGGCAGCGACGAGCTCCGGAGCCGACAGCAGCTCATGCGCGATGAGGGTCCGGCGTTCATCGCGGAGCTCATGGACGAGCTCCGCGTCCGCCACCTCGGCGCCCCGCCGAAGCCGCACGACGGTCCAGGCCCGTTCGAGCGTCTTGAGGCCGCCTACGCCACGGCCGCCGGGCAAGAAGAGGTCGATTGACGGTGGCGGAACGGCCCCCGCCCCTTGTGAGCGCCTGCGGGCTCGCGACTGCCCGGCCAGGACGCTCGGTCTCTTGTGGTTGTGGTGAGCCACAAGATGCTCACCCAGAACCTGCGCATGCTGGAGCGCAACGGCCTGGTCGGGCGCACCGTGTACCCCCATCCCGCCGCGGGTCGCAGTGGTGTTCGCCGCGCCCTGCGGCTACCGCTTTGCCCCTTGTACGGCGAAGTAGCTCGTCATGAGGTTGCGGTAGCCCGGGATATGGGCGGACAGCAGGTTGCCCAGGCCCTCGATATTGTTGCGCCAGTCGCGCTGCAGCTCGCATGCGACGCAGAACCAGTTCATCAACTGGACGCCGGCGCTCGCCATGCGGGCCAGAGCTGAGTTGCGGACCGCCTCGTTGAAGGTGCCGGACGCGTCGGTGACCGCGAAGACCTGGTAGCCGGCCTGTATGGCGGAGAGCGCGGGGAAGGCCACGCAAACGTCGGTGACCACGCCGGCGATGATGAGCTGCCGGCGTCCGGTCTGCTCGACCGCCCGGACGAAGTCCTCGTTGTCCCAGGCGTTGATCTGTCCGGGCCGAGGAATGTACGGGGCGTCGGGCAGCGTCTCGCGGATTTCCGGGGCCATGGGGCCGTTCGGGCCGTCCTCAAAGCTGGTGGTCAGCACCGAGGGGAGATTGAAGAACTTCGCGATGTCGGCGAACGCGAGGACGTTGTTCTTGAACTCGCCCGGCGGAAAGTCCTGAACCAGCGAGATCAGGCCCGACTGATGGTCCACGAAAAGGGCGGCCGCGTCATCGACCGAGAGCCGGTTGTAGGTGAAGCCGTTGCTGGTCGCCATGGCACGCATCCTTTCCGTAGCAGACTGTCGTGGTCACCTCGCACCCAACGACAAGCACATACGCCGGAGTGACAGGCGACGTGGCGGTCTCATGTAGATCCGTTTGTCACACTAGGTCGCATACAGCCACGACGAGGAATAGCTGACTGCTGCATTGCGGAGATCGTCCGAAGCTTCGACGTGTGCACGGCCACTATTCCGAAGCCTTCGCATTCTTGCGCAGGCTGCACCTTGTGGCGGCAAACGAGGGCCGGCTCGGCCAGCCGACTTCGTCGTCGATGCGCACGATGTGCAGGTTCATGGCGAGCCGGATGGCGGTGGCGTCGTCGGCGGATGTGCCGTGGCGACAGGGGTTGATGGCCCGGCGCACCCCGGCGAGGCCTCCGCCGACGATCTGTGCGACTGGCCCCCCGGCCCTGGGGTTCCGGGGGTCAGGACGCGTTGTACTCGCTGACGACGTCCACGACCCACGTGACGCCGAACCGGTCCTTCAGCATCCCGTAGAGGGGCGCCCACTGCGCGGGCCCCAGCGGCTGCAGGACGGTCGCGCCGTCGGAGAGCTTCTCCCAGTACGCGGTGATCTCCTCGGTCGCTTCGCCCCGGAGTGAGACGAAGAACGCGTTCTCGCCCTGATTCCAGGGCAGGCGCGCGGGCACGTCGTAGGCCATCACGCGAAAGCCGCTGTCGGCGGCCACCTGGCCCCACATCACCTGGTCGGCCTCGGACGTCTCCTGGACGTTCCCCGCGTCCTTGTACGTGACCACGGCCACATCCCCGCCGAAGACGGACTGGTAGAACGTGAGCGCCGCGCGGGCGTCACCCCGGAAGTTCAGGTGGGTCACAACATTGACGGTCATGATGCGGTCCTTGTCTTTCGATTCCTGTCATCTGGGCGGTCTTACGCGTCGCCGTCGTCGTCCGATGGTCCGTGTCGACCGCAGGACCGGTGCGTCGCGGCGGCGGGAGCTTGCTCCCCCGCCACCGACGGTGATTGGCTCGTCCGCCCCCTTGCCGGTGACCACAGTGGCAGGGGAAGCGGACAGGGTGTGGCCGCTACCTGGGGCGATATGGGGGCCATGTCGAAAACTTCAGCGCGGCTGCTGGCGAGGGCGGGCAGCTGACCACGTAGAGGCCTCGGAATAGGCCGCGGCAGGGCGCTGTTACGCCGATAAGTTTAGACTTCAACTACTTATCCGGGAATTGTCATGGACATCGCTTTCATGGTCGTCATGAGTGTCATCGTGGGTGGTCTCCTCACCGGTGCGGTGGCCGCCGGTGTGCTGAGCGGCATCAGGGACCGGCAGTGGCCAGTGCTCCGGCGGCGGCGCGTCGTCTACCGTGGCTTCGTGCCTCGCTGAGGCGAGGACAGAGGTGGTGGTGGGCTGCCAGGTTGGACTGGCCGGTGATGCCCCACTCGTTGACGGCGCGGATGACATCACGCACGACTGGACCGGATCCTTCGCGGTCCGGGTGATGCGCTGGAGCCTGCGGCCCTCTCCATCGACAAGGGCCGGACGAACACGAAGCCACTGGCGTGCTCAGTCGCAGAGGCACGATCGCCGTGGCGTTGACGGGCCTGGCGAACGCCCGGCGCCCTCGGGTGACCCGGCACGGCCGTTCCGCGATCCATCCGCGACTGTCGCCCATGTCGGTTAATGTCTGGCGGCATGATCATTGCTGGCAAGGTCCCCGAGATGGCGGGGGATCCCGACAAGGCACTGGAGACACTGGGCGCTGCCGACTGGTCGGCGTTCACGCCCGAACGCGACCTGCCGCCGCTTCGCGCCGCGCTCGCCGCGTTGGAGCGGGCGCATGGTGTCACGGAGGCGCACCGCTACGCGACCGCGAGGATCAAGGCGTACGGCGCTCTGCTCCGCCATGCCGACACGCACCGGGCCGAGGTGCTGACGCACGTGCTCAGCCCCTGCGGCCGGTACCTGGCAGTCGGGAGCGCGGTCGGGGAGGAGTTCGACGACGGCGGTGTGCTGCAGGTCTGGGAGGTCGCCACCGGCCGCTGCGTCAACGTCATCGACGGGATTCCCGGCGGCGTGGGCTGGGAGAGCGGCCGGCACATGATCCAGTGGTCGGCCGACGCCTCCCGGGTCGCGGTGGTGCACGGCAAGTCGCAGGTGGGGGTCTGGGAAGCGTTCGGCGACCAGGAGGACTCCTGGGGCGAGCCGATCGCCGACGTGAACGTGAGTGATTCGCGACCGCGCTTCGCCTTCGCGCCCGACGGCGGGCGCGTGCTGATGTGGGGCGGCTGGTACCGGGACGAACACCGAGGCCGGCTCGTCTCGCTGGACGACGACGAGGACGTCGAGGACGTCGAGGCTCTGGTGCCGGTCGAGTCGTTGTCCGACGAGATGCTCGCGGTGCTCGACGGAGAGCCGCTCTGCCTCGATTGGTCCGCGTGGTCGAAGGACGGTGAGCGGGTCTACGGATACGAGTCGACCGGGTGGGCGTGCTCCATCGACGTCGCCGCGCGCAGGGTCGTCTGGCTGCGGGACACCCACGAGCTCGACGGCCCGCCGCCGGCTTGGAGCCCGGACGAACGGCACCTGGCCCACCAGCGGGACGGTCAGCTGATGATCAGCGATGCGGTGACCGGGGAGCCGGTGGCGGCGCGCGCCGCCCGCCCGGGTGCCGCGCTGCTGTGCTGGGGCCATGGCGGACGGCTGGCGGTCGTGGCGCCCGCGGACAACGACGAGGGCGCGCGCCCGGGCGTGAGCATCGTCAGGGCGACCGGCGAGCACGACTACGACCTGGACCTGGCGCTCAGCCCGACCGGGTACGACACGCCCGACCTCACCGCGTGGGCGTGGTCGCCGGACGGCGGCCGCGCCGCCTGCCTGACCGACGAGGGCCGGGTCGAGGTCTGGGAGCTGGGTGAACGCCCCGAGCGACTGCGGGTGGTCGAGGTGCCGGAGGGCGCGGACGGGGTGCTGTGGGGCGCGGATGACGTGCTCGTCATCGTCGCCTCGCTCGACGAGGGCGAAGGGACGATCCCGGGGCTGCGGTTCGTCGGGGCGGAGGCCGGTGAGGTGGTCGGCGCGTTCCAGTTCCTGCGGGAGCCGCCCGGACCGAATCCGCTGGACGAGGACGGGGAGGACCTCGGCCTGGACTTCGAGCCCCATCCCGCTTTCGCGCTGGACGCGCGCACCTGGGGAGTCGCGTTCGAGCCCGGCCTGGTGATCGCCCCACCCGGCCGGGAAGGTGACCTGGACGCGCTGCTCGCCTGGTCGGTGGAGCGCCGGTTCGCCTGGCCGGTGCGCTGGGGCGGCCTGGAGATCTTTCCGGATGCTCCCGCGGCCGCGGAAGGAGCCACCCCTCCCCTCGACGAGCTGGTCGAATCCTTCCGGGGCAGCAGCCCGCGCCCGGCCGAGCCGCCCGCGTGGCCGCCGCCGGACACCGCGACCTTCGAGGACCTGCTCCGGCTCGCCGGCGAGGCCGTCGAGCGGGTCAGGGCGAGCGACCCGGAGGGCGTACACGCCCCCGGGCTGTCACGCGAAGTCGCGATCCTGCACGCGTGGCGGAACGAGGCGGACCGGGCGCGGCGCTTCGTCGAGCTCTGCCCCGACCGCCTCCGAGCCCAGGTCGCCCCGCAGATCGAGAGGATCCTGAGAAAGGCCGGGCGAGGGGACGCGGCGCCTCCGGCGCCCGAGCCGCCGACCCCGCAGGAGATCGCCGCTCTCGCCGAGGCCCACGAGAGGTTCCTCCGGACGCCCCGCGGTCAACGCTCGGGCGCGAACGCCGCACTGGTCCGGCAGGCCGCCCACGCCCGCCACATCTCCGCCGTCCTCGACCTGCTCGAGCAGGCGCCGCTGGAGACCTACCTCGGCCTCGGCTCGCACGACAGGCACTATCTCACGCTGTGCGCCCTGCGGATCGTCACCACCGGCTCCGACCGGCAGATTCAAAGCTGATGCCGCGGCCGGGCCTGCCTGACGACCCGTTGGCGGCCGTCACCGCACCCGACCCCGGCTGCCCGGTGGAGATCACTCTTGCCGTGCTCCGGGGCCGCTGGACGACCTTGGTGGTGCGCGAGCTCCTGCGGGGCGACCGTACGTTCACCGAACTCCGGGACGCGTTGCCCGTGCTGTCGGACAAGGTCCTGTCGGACCGGCTGGCGCACCTGACGCAGGCCGGCGTCCTCACCCGGCACCGTCAGCCCGGCTGGCCGCCCCGCACCCAGTACCGGCTGACCCGGCAGGGGCACGCTCTCGGGCCCGTGCTGCAGGCCCTGTGGGACTGGGGGGCCGAGCACCACCCACCCTCCCCGAGGTGACCGCTGTTTCAGGACATATAGCGCTTTTGCGTATTCCGAGGACGTACGGGCGTTCATGTGCTTACCGTGACGGCAGGGATGGGGAGGGAGGCCCAGTGGGTCTGGTCACCGCTGCCGCGTGGACGATCGCCGCTTTCGCCGGGGTGTACCTGCTCTGCTTCTGGCTGTCCGGAGGCGGTCTGCGCCGGGCCAAGGTGACCCGGTTCCCGGCCGCGCTGGTGTTCTCCCATCCGACGCTGGCCATGTCGGCGCTGGTGTGCTGGGTGGCCGGGCTGGCCACGGGGAGCCGGGTGCTGACGTGGGTGGCGTTCGGGGGGCTGGCCGCGGCGACGCTGCTGGGGTTCGCGATGTTCACGCGGTGGCTCGGGGCCGGTCGGCACCAGGTGGCCGGGCGCGGGTTCCCGGTGCTGGCGGTGACGTTGCACGGGCTGGCGGGGGTGGCGACGTTCGCGCTGGTGCTGCTCGCCGCCAGCGCGGCTCGCGTGTTCTGAACGGCTACCGGGCGCGGCGGGGCTGGCGGAGGACCTGCAGCGAGCGGGCCGTGACGGCCACGAGGTCGGCCGCCTGCCAGCCCTCGTCCAGGAACGCCTCCTCCATCGTGTCGTGGCTGGTGTCGAGCACGGGCACCCACCCCGTGCCGAACTCCTCGCTGGGAAGCGTGAACGGCATGTTCTCGTGGTGGGCGTTGATGAGCAGCAGGAACGAGTCGTCCACGATCCGCTCGCCCCTCGGCCCCGGCTCGGTGATGGCCTCGCCGTTCAGGTAGACCATGAGCGACTTGGCGTAGCCGATGTGCCAGTCGCCCGCCGTCATCTCCTTGCCGCCCGGAGTGAGCCAGACCAGGTCGCGCTTGCCGTTATCGGGATGGCGGCCGTGGAAGAAGCGGCGGCGCTGGAAGACCGGGTGCTCGCGGCGCAGCTTCGACAGCGCCCTGACGAACTCCAGCAGCTCCGGCTCCGTGTGCACCATCGACCAGTCGACCCAGGCCAGCTCGTTGTCCTGGCAGTAGGCGTTGTTGTTGCCGCGCTGGGTGCGCCCGAGCTCGTCACCGTGGGAGAGCATGGGCACGCCCTGCGACAGGAACAGGGTGGCCAGGAAGTTGCGCCGCTGGCGGCGGCGGAGCCGGACGATGCCGGGGTCCTCGACGGGGCCCTCCGCGCCGCAGTTCCAGGAGCGGTTGTCGTTGGTGCCGTCGCGGTTGTCCTCGCCGTTGGCCTCGTTGTGCTTGTGGTCGTACGAGACCAGGTCGGCGAGGGTGAACCCGTCGTGGCAGGTCACGAAGTTGATCGAGGCGACCGGGCGGCGGCCGGAGGACTCGTACAGGTCGGCGGAGCCGGTCAGGCGGGAGGCGAACTCGGGGAGGGCGGAATGCGTACCCCTCCAGAAATCTCGCACGATGTCCCGGTATTTCCCGTTCCACTCCGTCCACAATGGCGGGAAATTCCCGACCTGGTAGCCGCCGGGACCCACGTCCCACGGCTCGGCGATCAGCTTGACCTGCGAGATCACCGGGTCCTGCTGGATCAGGTCGAAGAACGCGCTCAGCCGGTCGACATCGTGCAACTCCCTGGCCAGCGCCGACGCCAGATCGAAGCGGAACCCGTCGACGTGCATGTCGAGCACCCAGTAACGCAGCGAGTCCATGATCAGCTGCAGCGCGTGCGGCGAGCGTACGTTGAGAGAGTTGCCGCATCCGGTGTAGTCGAGGTAGTAGCGCCGATCACTGTCGTGCAGCCGGTAGTAGGCGGCGTTGTCGATCCCCCTGAACCCCAGCGTGGGCCCCATGTGGTCGCCCTCGGCGGTGTGGTTGTAGACCACGTCGAGGATGACCTCGATGCCCGCCTCGTGCAGCGCGCGCACCATCGCCTTGAACTCCAGCACCTGCTGCCCCCGCGTCCCCGCGCTGGAGTAGCCGCCGTGGGGCGCCAGGTAGGCCATGGTGTTGTAGCCCCAGTAGTTCGTCAGGCCGCGGGCCACCAGGAAGTGCTCGGGAATGTAGTGGTGCACCGGCATCAGCTCGACCGCCGTCACCCCGAGCGACAACAGGTGTTCGATGATCGCCGGATGCCCCATGGCCGCGTACGTGCCGCGCAGGTCGGGCGGCACGTCGGGGTGGCGCATGGTGAGCCCGCGCACGTGGGCCTCGTAGATCACGGTCTGGTGGTACGGGGTGCGCGGCGGCCGGTCGTTGCCCCACTCGAAGAACGGGTTGATGACCACGTTCTTTGGCATGTAGGGGCCGCTGTCCTCGGTGTTGCGCCTGGAGGGGTCGGTGAAGTAATAGGGGAACAGCGCCTGGTTCCAGGTCAGCTCGCCGTCGATGGCCTTGGCGTAGGGGTCGAGGAGCAGTTTGGCGGGATTGCTCCGATGACCGTGGGACGGGTCGTACGGGCCGTGCACGCGGTAGCCGTACCGCTGCCCCGGCTGGATGCCCGGCAGGTAGCCATGCCAGACAAACCCATCGACCTCGGGCAGATCGATCCGCTCCTCGGTGCCGTCGTCGTGAAACAGGCACAGCTCGACCCGCTCGGCGACCTCCGAGAACACCGAAAAGCTGGTGCCCACGCCATCCCAGGTAGCGCCGAGGGGATAGGGCTCGCCCGGCCAGACCTCACGCATGTGACCGTATTGTCGCATGCGAACGCGCTCTTGGTCTCTCAATAACCCGATCGCCCTTCGTGTAGGGGCTTTCCGGCTCTGGGCACTGGGCACCCCAACGCGTGGCAAAGGGGCGCCCCCGGGCGTGTCGGCAAGCGTGGAACCGTCAGAGCAGCTCGGCCTTGAGCGTGATCGTGGTGCCCGTCAGGGCCTTGCTGACCGGGCAGTTGGCCTTGGCCGTCTCGGCCGCCTCCTGGAACTGCTCGGCCGAGATGCCCGGCACGTGGCCCTTCACCGTGAGCACGATGCCCGTGATGCCCTGACCAGGCTGGAACGTCACGTCGGCGCTGGTCTGCAGCGACTCCGGCGGAGTGCCGGCGCCGGCCAGCCCGTGCGAGAGCGCCATGGAGAAGCAGGACGAGTGGGCGGCCGCGATGAGCTCCTCGGGGGACGTCTTGCCGCCCGCCGCCTCGGCCCTGGACGGCCAGGAGACCTCGAACGTGCCCACGCCCGAGGTGTCGAGCGAGACGGTGCCCGAGCCGTCGAGCAGAGCGCCCTTCCACTGCGTGGTGGCGGTGCGGGTGGTGGCCATGACGTTTGCTCCCTCCGTGGTGGTCCTCCGACCTTATCGCGAGCAGGCAGAGCGCGGTTCGCCGGTCATCCGGCTCTACTTTTCCGGCGAATAATGACATGCTCGGGTCGCGGCGCACCCGCCCGCCTTGGTCCGGATTACACGGGAGTGTGGTGCCAGTGGAGGCACCGTACGACGACCGCCTGCTGCACCAGCGGGTGGTCGGCGGCGACGAGTCCGCGCTGGGTGAGGTCTACGATCGGCTCTCCCCGCTGATCTTCGGTCTCGCTCTGCGGGTCACCAGGGACCGGGTGATCGCCGAGGACATCACTCAGGAGGTCTTTCTGATCTTCTGGGAGCGGCCGCTGGCCTACGACCCCGAGCGCGGCACCTTACGCGCGTGGCTGGCCACGATCGCGCACCGGCGCGCGGTCGACCACGTGCGCGCCGAGGAGCGCCGGCGGGTGTCGGCGCTGGGGCCGCGGCTGTTCGAGCGCGAACCTGCGAGACTTGAGGACACCGTGCTCGCCGCCGACGAGGCCGCGCGGGTGCGGCAGGCGGTGACGTCGCTGCCCGACGGTCTTCGGGAGGCGGTGGAGCTGGCCTACTTCGGCGGCAGGACCTACCGGCAGGTGGGAGAGGAGCTGGGCGTGCCCGAGGGCACGGCCAAATCGCGCATCCGGCTGGCGCTGAGACGCCTGGCGGACGCGCTTGCGGAGGAAGAGGTGTAATGGACCCCGTCGAGCGCCTCTACCTGGACGCGATGATGGAGGACCCCGGGGTGCCGGCCCGCTCGCTGCGGCCCCAGCTCCTGGCCGGGGCACGGGCCCGGCGCAGGCCCGCGGCCCCCACCGCGCCCTGGGCGGAGCCGTACGCGGGCCGGGTGGCCGCCATGGACGCGCTGCTCGCCTCGGCCGAGGACGACGACTGGTCGCGCGTGATCGTCGAGGGCTGGACCCTCCAGGAGCTCGTCGCCCACCTGGCCGCCAAGGACGGCCTGCTGGCCGCCTCCGTTGGGGCTCCCGTGCTGGGCCCGCCCATCGGCGCGGCGGACTCGCTTGGACGTACGAACGACGTGCAGGCCTACGAGCGCACCCGCAGCCCCGAGCAGACGAGAAGGGACTGGCGAGCCCAGGCGGACGCCCTCTGCCGCCACCTGACGGATCTGCCGCCCACGACCTCCGCGACGCTGGACGGCATGGAGGTGCCGGTGCGGGACCACATCCTGGCCAGGTGCCTGGAGACCTGGATCCACACCGCCGACGCCGCCCAGACCGCCCGGATCCGCCTGCCCGACCCGGTCGCCGACCACATCCGCCCGACCGCCGACCTGTGCGCCCGCCTGCTGCCCTGGACGATGCTCCTGTCGGGCCTCGACGGCTCCGGCCGCACCCTCCACCTCACCCTGACCGGCGAGGGCGGGGGAGAGTGGCAGATCCCGCTGGGGGTGGAGGACGCCGGGCCCGGCACGCCGGACGCGCACATAACGGCGGACGTGGTCAAGTTCTGCTTCCTGCTGGGCGGCAGGGGAGACCCGGCCGGGTTCCCCGCCGAGCTGGCCGGCGACCTCGCGCTGGCCAGGGACGTCCTCACCACCGCACCGGCACTTTCCGGCCCCTGACACCGATGAGTTCCGGGGCGCCCGCAGGTCTGTCCTGGTGAGAACACGAGCCGGATCGACACAAGGGAGTCACGATGAGCGGTGGGCTGTCCCAGGCCGGACTCGGGCGGATGCGGGAGGTGCTCGACGGCGCCGTCGCGCGCGGTGACGTCCCGGGGCTGGTGGCGCTCGTGCATCGGCGCGGGGAGACGTACGTGAGCCAGCACGGCACGACGGAGGTCGGCGGGGAGGCTGCCATGCGGCGGGACACCGTCTTCCGCATCGCGTCGATGGGGAAGGCGATCACCGCCGTGGCCGCGATGATCCTCGTCGAGGAGTGCCGGCTGCGGCTGGACGACCCGGTGGACGACCTGGTCCCCGAGCTGGCCGGGCGGCGCGTGCTGCGGCGGATCGACGGGCCGATCGACGACACCGTGCCCGCCGAGCGCTCGATCACCACGCGCGACCTGCTGACCTTCCGCCTCGGTCTGGGGGCGATCATGGCGGCTCCCGGCAGCTACCCGATCCAGCAGGCGATCGAGGAGGCCGGGCTCGGGGTCGGGCCGGACGGGCCGTCGTTCGGTACCGATGAGTGGATCAAGCGGCTCGGCACGCTGCCGCTCGTCCACCAGCCGGGAGCCGCGTGGATGTACCACACCTCGGCGGACGTGCTCGGCGTGCTGATCGCGCGTGCCGCGGGGCGGCCGTTCGACGAGTTCCTGCGCGAGCGGGTCTTCGAGCCGCTCGGGATGCGGGACACCGGCTTCCATCTGCCGGCGGCGAAGCTCGGCCGGATGGCGGAGTCGTACGCCGCCGACCCCGCGACGGGGAAGCTGGTGCGCCGGGAGAGCCCTCGGGACGGGGCCTGGGACCGTCCACCGGCCTTCCCGTCCGGCGGTGGCGGGCCGAGCCTGCTCTCGACCGCCGACGACTACCTGGCCTTCTGCCGCATGCTGCTCGCCAAGGGCCGGTACGACGGCGGCCGGCTCCTGTCGCGGGCGTCGGTCGAGCTCATGACCACCGACCACCTCACGCCGGAGCAGAAGGCGGGCAACGAGATCTTCTTCGGCTGGGGCGGCGGCTGGGGGTTCGGGTTCGGGATCAACGGCTGCCGGGAGGACCTGGCCGCCAAGCCGGGGCGGTTCGGCTGGAGCGGCGGCCTGGGCACCACGATGTCCGTCGATCCTGCCGAGGACATGGTGGGCATCCTGCTCACCCAGCGGGCCCTCGATTCGCCGCGGCCGCCGAGCGTGTTCCAGGACTTCTGGACGGCTGCGTACGCGGCGCTCGACGATTGAGCGTTCGTGTAATTTGACCGGAAATGCCGGAAGGACGCCGGCAGGACTTGACGCGTTGTTTGGGTTCAAGGAGGTAAGCGAGAATAAGCGCATGGGTAGGCCTGATTGTGTCCGAGCGCCTGCCGGGACAGCGGGCCCCGGATTTCTGGCCGATCTACCGATGGACAGAAACGAATGCGCGTGAATCCTGAAAGTCGGAAACTGCCGGCACCACCACATGGACCAGGACAGCGAAGCCTACCCCGCCGGCCGGGCGGACGCCGGTTACGTCCCGCACGCTAAGTCGGTCCCGCGCCGCCGCCGGGCGGGAACTCTTGAGCACTTTCGACGGCGGTAGCCGGCAAATGCCGTGACCATTTATTTGGTCACGGCATTTGTCGCCGGCCGGTGCCGCGGGCTGGGCCACGAATTTCGCCCGGGCTTCGTCTAGGCTCGGCACATCGAGGAGAGGGGGTCACCGTGGCGGACGAGGTGACGGGGCTGGCGGGGTTGTTGTACGAGTTCGGGCTGCTCAAGCGGTACAAGCGCACCGGGTGGCTGGTCGCGGGCGTGCGCGATCCGGAGAGCATCGCCGACCACTCGTTCCGCGCGGCCGTCATCGCCGGCGTGATCGCCAGGCTCGAGGGCGGCAATCCGGAGCGGGCCGCGTTCATGAGCCTCTTCCACGACACGCAGGAGACCCGCATCACCGACATCCCGTACATCGGCAAGCGCTATCTCAAAGCGGCCTCCAACGAGGACGTCACCGCCGACCAGGTGCGGGGCGTGGCCGCCGAGGTGGCGGACATGGTGGCCGACGCGGTGGGGGAGTACGAGGAGAAGGCCAGCCTCGAAGCCGTCTGCGCCCGGGACGCCGACAAGCTGGAATGCCTCATCCAGGCGGTCGAATACCGGGAGCAGGGACACCAGAACGTCCAGGGGTGGATCGACAGCTCGCTGGCCGCGATCACGACCCCGACCGGCAAGCGCCTCGCCGAGGAGGCCCTGCGCACGGGGACCCTGGAATGGGTGACGCGCGTGCTCAACGGCGACTGAGCCCACCCGCCGCCCCGCCCGGCGGAGCCCTGCGGTGCGCCGCCACGGCCCTGCGGTGTGGCGAGCCCGCCTCTCGGCCTGCGGAGCGCCCAAGGGAGGGCGTCCTGGCGACCGAGTGGCGGGTCGGCGTGAGCCGGGGGCCGTCGGGGGAGTGGCCGTCGGGCGGCGCGATCGGGTGGCCGCAGGTGAGGTGATCAGTCGGTGGGCGATTGGGTGACCAGGTCCCTGGCGTACTCGTCGTCGCTCTCCGCCAGCACCCGCTCCACCCCTTGTGACGCCCGCTCATCCCCGCGGGCAAGCAGCCCGCGGGTGGCCTCGGCCACCGTGCGGAGGTCGGAGTCGGTGAGGCGGGCGGCCAGGGCCTCCCGGATCCCGAGGGTGTCGGCCGACAGCCCGGCGAGCCCGGCGGTGGCCCAGTCGCGGAGCTCCGCGTCCTCGTCCTCCGTCATCCCGATCAGCAGCGCCAGGCCCTCCTCGTGGTCCGGCGGCAGCACGTCGGCCAGCGCGATCGCGTCTGTCATCGTGCGCTTGTGCCCGGGCCGCCCGATGATGTCCAGCACGTACGGCAGCGCCCTGGGGTCGCCCTGGTGGCCGAGCGCGGCCAGCACCGACCGGAGCACCTGCGGATTGCCCTCCGTGGTGACCATCTTCTGCAGCAGCGGCAGAGTCCGCTCGAGGTACGGCTTCTCCCCCTCCGCGAACCCGAACTGGGCGATCGCGTCCACCCCGAACTCCCGCTCCCTGGCGTCCTCGCTCGCGCACAGCCGGGCCAGCGCCTCGTACGTCTCCTCGTCCGCCCGCTTGCCCAGCGTGTCGGCCACGACCCACCAGGTCTCGGCGTCCTCGTCGACGTCGCGGTGCGCCACCGCCCGCGCCACCAGCTGCTCCACCGGCGTGTTCGTGCCCTCGGCGTCCTCCAGCAGGGTCGCGACGGCGGCGTGGCCGCGCTGGGCCTGCACCTGCTCGGTCTCGGAGCCGTCGGCCGAGCGCCCGGCCACGGTGACGAGCTCGGTGCCGTCCTTGGCGTACTGGCGGGCCACGACGTACTCCCAGCCCTCCTGCTGGATCTGGTCGAGCAGCGCGCTCTCCAGGTGCACGCCCACCCAGGAGGTGGCGATGTCGAGCGGGGTGTCGCCGTCGCCGTCGTACTTGGCCGGATCGGCGCCGGCCTCCAGCAGCACCTGGACCACGCCCAGCGCGCCGCGCCTGGCGGCCAGCGTGAGCGGGGTGTCGCCGTCGTCGTTGGCCGCGTCGAGCTCGGCCCCCGCCTCGATCAGCGCCCTGGCGGCGGCGGCGTGGCCGTTGGTGGCGGCCCAGAGCAGCGCCGTCCAGCCGCCGGACTCCCGGCCGTTCACGTCGGCCCCGGCCGTCAGCAGCGTGTCGGCCACCTCGACGCGGTCCCGCGCGGCGGCCGCGCACAGCGGCAGCCCCTCTTCACTCTCACTGTTGGGGTCGGCGCCGCCGGCCAGCAGCTTGGCCACGGTATCCGACTCGCCGTTCAACGCCGCACGGTAGAGCTGTTCCTCATGCATGACAGGGACCCTAACCTGGTCCGGCCGCGCCCCGGACCATGTCAGGGCCCCGTGTCATCGCTTGGTACGCGCCAAAGCCCCGTCCGGGTTCAAACACCTCCAAGGGATGACAGGTTTTCCTCCCGGGGGAGGAGCTGCAATCCCGGGCAAACGCGATATGTTGCGACTATGACTGATCCCGGGGAGCTCCGTGCATCGGACGCCGAGCGCGAGGCCGTCGTCGAGCAGCTCCGTGTCGCCTCGGTGGAGGGCAGGCTCACGCTCGCCGAGCTGACCGACCGCACGGAGGCCGCCTATACCGCGACCACGCACGCGGAGCTGGCCCTGCTCACCCAGGACCTGCCGTCCGGAGCCATGCCCGCGCCCGCCCCCGTGCACCGCGAAGGCAGGAAGCGGCGCTGGTTCGTGGGGGTCATGGGCGACACCAAGCGGCGCGGCACCTGGCGGATCGACCAGGAGCTGGGCGCGGTGGCCGTGATGGGCGACGTGCTGCTCGACCTGCGCGAGGCCGAGGTGCGCACCGACACGGTGGACATCACCGCCGTCTCCGTGATGGGCGACGTGAAGATCATCGTGCCCGACGGCGTGAACGTGGACCTCGACGGCATGGCCATCATGGGCAACAAGAAGGTGGACGTCCTGGAGGCGGCCCCCGGCATGAACGTCCCCGTGGTGCGCGTGCACGCGTACGCGGTGATGGGCGACGTCAAGGTGATCGGCGACTCGCAGGCGAAGCCGCTGCGCCGCGGTTTCACGGCCTGGCGCGAACACTGGCAGCGACTGCACGGCGAGGACTGGCGGGCCCTCGGCAGGCAGATGCGGCAAGAGGGCCGCGAACTCGGCAGGCAGATGCGCGACCAGCTCCGCGAGGAGCGTCGCGACCCGAGAAGGGGCTACTGAGGAGGCTCAGCCGGCCAGCGGCACCTGCTGCCGCCGCGTCGACTGCTGGGCCGCCTCGTAACGTTCCAGGAGCACGTCCACGAGCTCCGGAGCCGGGCCCAGGACGTCCGACACCATCGTGGCGCCCGCTTCCAGCGTGCTCCGCCGTACCTTGTCCGCGAAGAAGCCGGGCGCCAGCAGGTACGGCGCGACGGCCACCTTCGGGGCGCCCGCCCGCCTGAGCGCGGCGACCGCCTCGGCGGGGGTGGGGCCGGCGGCCGAGGCATAGGCGGCCGACACCGTCCACCAGCCGGAACGCCGCCACGCGCGCGCCATGTCCGCGATCACCGCGTTGGCCCTGGCGTCGCTCGAACCCGCCGACACGAGCACCACCGCCGTGTCCGGATCCCCCGCGGGCACGCCGGCCTCGGCCAGCCGCCGCTCCAGCGCCGACAGCAGCAGCGGGTGGGGCCCCAGCGTGGCGCCGTAGTGCACGCGCAGCCGCGGCTCGCGGGCCCGGACCTCGTTCAGTGCCGCCGGCAGGTCCACCCGGCTGTGGTAGGCCTCCGTGAGCAGCAGCGGCAGCACGACCGCCTCCCGCAGGCCGCTCAGGGCCTGCGAGAGCGTGGGGGCGCAATGATCGAGGTACGCCACGCGCACGTCCAGAGGCACCTGGTCGAGCAGCGCGGCCACGGTGGCGGCGGCACGCGGATCTCGCGACCCGTGCGCCACCGCCACCAGTGGCACGCGGCCGGGGGCCGTCCCGCCTGCCAACGGGACAGGTCCCCTGCTGGGGATCACAGGTGAATGCCGCATTCGACCTTCCCCAGGCCCGCCCAGCGTCCGCTGCGCGGATCCTCGCCCTCCGCGACCTGCCGCGTGCACGGTGCGCAGCCGATCGAGGGGTAGTTGTCGTAGTGCAACGGGTTGATCAGCACCCCGTTGTCGGCGATGTAGTTGTCGACGTCCTCCTGGGTCCAGGCCGCGATCGGGTTGACCTTGACCATCTGCCGCTTGGCGTCCCACTCGACGACCTTGGAGTCCACGCGGCTGGGCGACTCGTCGCGGCGGATGCCGGAGATCCACGCCAGGTACGGCTCCAGCGCCCGGTTGAGCGGCTCCACCTTGCGCAGGTAGCAGCACAGGTCGGGGTTGCGGCCGAACAGGCGCGGGCCGAGGTCGCGATCCTGCTCCTCGACCGTCCGCGACGGCTTGATGTCGATCACGTTGACGTCATAGACCTGGCGCACCGCGTCACGCGTGCCGATCGTCTCGGCGAAGTGGTAACCGGTGTCGATGAACAGCACGTCCACGCCGGGCTTGACCCTGCTCACCAGGTCGATCAGCAGGGCGTCGCTCATCGAGGAGGTCAGGCACAGCCGGTCGCCGAACGTCGCCGCCGCCCAGCGGATGATCTCGCGGGCGGGGGCGCCCTCGAGGAACGTCGCGGCGGACTCGACGATGTCCTGCAGGTCGAGCGTGCCGCGCTGCTGTTTCAAACCGACCTCGATGTCCACGAGCGTCATATCTTCACTCCGATCCCGAGAAACTTGAGCTTGAAGGCGCGGGCGCAGGCGCGGCAGTACCAGCCGCCGTCCCCCTCGTAGGGTTCGAGGTCCTCGTCGCCGCAGTAGGGGCAGTGGAACGGGACCGCTCGCTCGCTCATTTCAGGTCCGCCTCGTCGGCCCGCTGCACCCAGTCGGCGAACGACTCGCCTTCCTTCTTCTGGGCGTCGTAGTGCTTGACGACGCGCTCCACGTAGTCGGGCAGCGCCTTGGCGGTGGTCTTGAGGCCGCGGACCTTGCGCCCGAAGCCGGCGTTGACGCCCAGGGAGCCGCCCAGGTGGATCTGGAAGCCCTCGACCTGGTCGCCGTTCTCGTCCACCACGAGCTGGCCCTTCAGGCCGATGTCGGCGACCTGGATGCGGGCGCAGGAGTTGGGGCAGCCGTTGACGTTGATCGTCAGCGGCTCGGCGAACGACGGCAACCGGCGCTCCAGCTCGTCGATCAGGTCGGCGGCCGTGGCCTTGGTCTCGACGATGGCCAGCTTGCAGTACTCGATGCCGGTGCAGGCCATCGTCTGGCGGCGGAACGTGGACGGCTTGACCTGAAGGTCGCTGGCCTCCAGTTCGGCCACGATCGAGTCGACCTGGTCGGGCGCGACGTCGAGGATGACCATCTTCTGCTCGACCGTCGTGCGGACCCGGCCGGAGCCGTGCCGCTCGGCGATGTCGGCGATCAGGTGCAGCTTGTCCCCGTCGAGCCGGCCCACCTTGGGCGCGAAGCCGACGTAGAAGTTGCCGTCCTTCTGCGGGAAGACGCCGACGTGGTCGCGGCGGCTGCCGCGCGGCTGCTCGGGGGCGGGCCCGTCGGGCAGCTGCTCCTTGAGGTACTCGGTCTCCAGGATCTCCCGGAACTTCTCCGTTCCCCAGTCGTTGACGAGGAACTTGATGCGGGCCCGGTGGCGCAGCCGCCGGTAGCCGTAGTCACGGAAGATCCCGACGACGCCCTCGTAGACGTCGGCCACCTGGTCCGGCCGGACGAACACGCCGAGGCGCTTGCCCAGCATCGGGTTGGTCGACAGACCGCCGCCGACCCACAGGTCGTAGCCGGCCTCGCCCTGCTCGTTCAGCACGCCGACGAACGCCACGTCGTTGATCTCGTGCACCGTGCAGTGGGCCGGGCAGCCGCTCACCGCCGACTTGAACTTACGGGGCAGGTTGGAGTACGCCGGGTTGCCCACGACCCGCTCCTGCACCTCGCTGATCTGTTCGGTCGCGTCGAGCACCTCGTCGGCGTCGATCCCGGCCAGCGGACAGCCCAGGATCACGCGCGGGGTGTCGCCACACGCCTCAGTGGTGGACAGGCCCACGGCCTCCAGGCGCTCCCAGATGTCCGGCACCGACTCGATCTCGATCCAGTGCAGCTGGATGTTCTGGCGGTCGGTCAGGTCGGCGGTGCCGCGGCCGTACTCGTTGGAGATGTCCGCGATCGTGCGCAGCTGGGCGAGGTCGAGCTGGCCGCCGTCGATGCGCACACGCAGCATGAAGTAGCGGTCGTCGAGCTCCTCCGGCTCCAGGATGGCGGTCTTGCCGCCGTCGATCCCGGGCTTGCGCTGGGTGTAGAGGCCGTACCAGCGCATGCGGCCACGCAGGTCGGCCGGGTCGATCGAGTCGAAGCCCCGCTTGGAGTAGATGTCGATGATGCGCTGGCGGACGTTGAGGCCGTCGTCGTTCTTCTTGTTCTCTTCGTTCTTGTTGAGCGGCTCACGGTAACCGAGAGCCCACTGGCCTTCGCCGCGCGGGCGCTTGTGGTGCCTGCTGGCAGGTGTGCGGCTGGCAGGGGTGCTCATTGCGCGTCCTTCGGTTCATGGGCGCGCGCAGAGTTCCTCCTGCCTCGTCGTCGAGGGCAGGGGTGGAGAGGAGAAGTGCGACGCGCTCAGCGGTAGAAAAAAAGGAGGGGGTTACATGCGGGCGTCGCAACAGATGGCACTGCGGACACGCTGGAGGTCGACGTGGCGTCGACCGACGAGCATGGGGTCCGCTGGCATACCTAAGAAGATACTCGGGCCGTCCCGTATGTCCAAGACGGGGTCCAGAGTGTGGGACTGTCCAGTGTTTCATGGCCTTTCATGGCGTGCGCGCGCCGGTAGAGTGCCGGGCATGCCAGAAGCCGCGCCGTCGCCCGTGACCGCCGAAGACCTCGACGAGGCCGTACGGCTGGCCGTCGCCACCCTGCGGGAGGCGCCCGAGAGCGCCTGGGACGGCAAGGCCGGATCGCTGGAGTGGACGTGCTGGGAGACGGTCGAGCACCTGGCGGACGACCTGTTCGCCTACGCCGCCCAGCTCGGGATCAGGACGCCGCCGGTGGACACCTACGTCCCGTTCGTCCTGGAGGCCCGCAGGCCGGAGGGCCCCGCGAACACCATCCACGCCGACCGCGAGGCCGGGCCGGCCGGGCTGCTGCAGGTGCTGGAGGCGTGCGGCGCGCTGCTGGTCGCGATGGTACGCACCGCGCCGCCGCAGATCCGCGCGCACCACGGCTTCGGCGCGGCCGACCGCGAGGGCTCGGCCGCGATGGGCATCGTGGAGACGCTCGTGCACACCCACGACCTGGCAGAGGGCCTCGGTCTCGCCTGGGCTCCACCGGCGGGCATGTGCGCGCGGGTGCTGGCCCGGCTGTTCCCCGACGCCCCGCGCGACACGGATCCGTGGACGACCCTGCTGTGGGCCACCGGGCGCGCCGAGCTTCCCGGCCGCCCGCGCCTCACCGAATGGCGCTGGTACAGCGCGCCGCGGCCGTAGGGGTCACGGCCGCGCGCGCCTCAGGCAATGAGGTCGTCGAACTCGCCGTCCTTGGCTCCGAGGACGAACGCGGTGATCTCCGCCTGCGTATAGACCAGCGCGGGACCTTCGGGAAAACGTGAGTTACGCATGGCTATCTCCCCCGTGGGCAAGTTCGCGACTTCGACGCAGTTGCCGTTGGGGTTGCTCCGCTTGCTCTTGCGCCAGACGACAGGAAGGCGGCCGGCGGGCGTTCCGTTCCGGAACTCATGCATGGGGGGCAGCTCCTCGCGATCTTACGGATGCACGTGCATCCGCGTTTGCGAGGAGACAATACGGTAACGCGTGGATCTCCATATAGCGGACGACCAAAAAACCCTGTATTGGGTGGCTCGCAAGGATGTCGGCAGCTCATCGGGAAAGCAGGTGTTCCAGGAAGCGCCTGGTCTCCTTCGGCTCCTCGGCCTGGAGGCTGAGCCGGTCCATGACCTCCATGTAGTGGTCGGAGTCGGCGGGTTTGTCCAGGTAGAGGGCGCTGGTGAGCTGCTCCATGTAGACGACGTCGGGCAGCTCGGGCTCGGGGAAGCGCAGGATGCTGAACGGGCCGCCCGCCGCGGCGTGGCCGCCGCGGTCGAACGGCATGATCTGGATGGTGACGTTGCGCTCCGCCGTGAGGTGGAGGAGATGGGCGATCTGCTCGCGCATGATCTCGGGGCTGCCGAGTGTGCGGCGCACGACGGCCTCGTCGATCACGGCCCAGACCATGAGCCCGTTCTCCAGCCGCTTCTGCCTCGTGGTGCGCACCGCCACGCGCCGGTCGAGCTCCGCCCTCGGGGCCTTCTCGTGGGCCAGCTCGATCACGGCCCTGGCATAGGCGGGGGTCTGGAGGAGGCCGGGCACGAACTGGTTCTCGTACGTCCGCATGCCGGAGGCCGCGCCCTCGAGGCCGATGTAGACCTCGAACCAGGACGGCAGCACGTCGCTGTACTTGTGCCACCAGCCCGGGGCGTTGGCCTGCTTGGCCAGGGCGAGCAGCGGCTCGCGCTCGGCGGGGTCGGTGACGCCGTACAGGGTCAGCAGGTCGGCCACGTCCCGCTGCTTGAAGCTGACCTGGCCGAGCTCCAGCCGGCTGATCTTCGCGTGAGATGCGCGAATCGAGTATCCGGCGTCCTCGCGCGAGATACCCTTCTCCGTGCGGAGCCTGCGCAGCTGGGTTCCGAGCAGGATCCGCAGCACCGTCGGGCTTCCCGGCGCATGGCTGAGAAGTTTCCCCTCCGCGCGCTCTGCGCTCACTGCACCGCTCCTAGATCATCTGCACGTGCAGATGCGATCGGCATCCGTAAACGACGAAAAGTCTTGCATCGGTAAGCACTCCCCGTAAAGATGGGCATTGGATCACCAGACCGCGCTTCGGGGGCCAGAATGACGACTTTCGACGCTCGGCCGCAAGCCGCCATCGGTTCCCGGCCACCAGGATGGCTCTCGTCCATCCTGGTGGAGGGACGCGCTTGGGAGTGCGACGCGGTGTTCCCCTTCCATCAGCGCGTCGCGCTGGAGCCGGCGTGCGTGGCGACGGCCCGGCGGTTCGTCGACCAGACATTGGCCGCCTGGGACGTGCTGGGGCTGGCCTATGACGCTCAGCTCGTGGTGTCGGAGCTGGTGACGAACGCGATGCGGCACGGCGGCGGGGCGGCGCAGCTGCGGCTCCTGTCGCATGAGGCCGAGCTGGCGTGCGTGGTGACCGACCACAGCTGTACGGTGCCGGTGGCCGCGGCGCCCGACGTGTTCTCGGAGTTCGGGCGGGGGCTGCGGCTGGTGGACGCCCTCTGCACCGCCTGGGGCTGGCTGTCTCCTGGCGGCGCCCGCAAGCTGGTCTGGGCCGTACTCGCCGGCTGACGCCGTCCCCCTCAGCGCCCCGCCTTGCTCAACAGCTCCAGTACGTCGGCGTCGCTGAGCTGGTCGAAGCGCTCGTACCACTGGCCGACCGCCCGGAAGTCGACCGGCGTGCGCAGCACGACCACCTCGTCGGCCTCCTGCCGCAGTGAGGTGACCGTCTCGCCGGCGCCCACCGGCACGGCCAGCGTCACCTTGGCCGGCTTGGCCGCGCGGACCGCCCTGAGCGCGGCCCGTGCGGTGCCGCCGGTGGCCAGACCGTCATCGACCACGATCACCTCCCGTCCTTCGAGCGGGGGCAGCGGGCGGTCGCCACGGTAGGCGCGTACCCTGCGGGCCAGCTCGGCCCGCTCCCTCTCGACCACGTCGGCGACGGACTCGGGCGTCATGCCCAGGCGGCGCAGCAACGTGTGGTCGAACACCGGCTCACCGCCCTCGGCTATCGCCCCCACGCCCAGCTCCGGGGTGGGCGGATAGCCGATCTTCCTGGTCACGAGGACCTCGAGGGGCACGTCGAGCCTGCGCGCGATGGGCTCGGCCACCGCCACGCCGCCGCGGGGCAGGGCGAGCACGACGGGGTCGTGCGCGTCCTTCAGCCGCTCGGCGAGCAACCCCCCTGCCTCGGCCCGGTCTCGAAAGAGCTCCATGACCTGTGCCTACCCGCTCACACGCGCTACTCGCCTCTTCCCCTGCGCCGGTCCCTGGCCGGTCCGTGAGCCCGGATCCGTGGCCGTCCCGGTGACGGCCACGGATCCGGTCAGCCTGGCCGCCATCGGGCGCACGGCGTCCTCACGCGTGAGGCGTCAGGGGCGGGGGCGGCCTGTGCGGCGCATCTCCTTGGTGATGAGCTTCCACCGGTTCTCCTGCTCCTTGCGCAGCCGCGCATCGGTGCGTGAGGCCATCCAGGCCGCCTCCCGCTGCAGCTTGCGCCAGCTCTCCAGCCGCCGCTCCGGCAGTTCCCCGCTCTCCAGGGCGGCCAGCACCGCGCACCCGGGCTCGCTGGAATGCCCGCAGTCGCCGAAGCGACACTGCGCCGCCAGTGCGTCGATGTCGGAGAAGACCCGGTCAACCCCTTCGGCCATGTCGTAGAGGCCGATGCGCCGGATCCCGGGCGTGTCGATGACCAGCCCGCCGCCGGCCAGCGGGATGAGCTCCCGGTGCACGGTGGTGTGCCGGCCGCGCCCGTCGGCGGCGCGTACCTGCTGGGTCTCCATGACGCGGTCGCCGGCGAGCGC
Source organism: Nonomuraea sp. B19D2 (assembly GCF_040137845.1). Taxonomy (NCBI): domain Bacteria; kingdom Bacillati; phylum Actinomycetota; class Actinomycetes; order Streptosporangiales; family Streptosporangiaceae; genus Nonomuraea; species Nonomuraea sp. B19D2. The sequence goes on from NZ_JBEFAK010000014.1 coordinate 228,902, forward strand.
GTTGACCAGGGTGGACTTGCCGGCGCCGGACGGGCCGAGGATGACGGCCGTACGGGAGCCGTCGAGGTAGTCGGCGACCAGCAGCACCCCGTCCCCATGCAGGGACGAGACCGCGTGCACGTCGACGCCGGGCGCGGCCGTCCGGACGTCGGCGAGGAGCTGGTCGAGGCCGTCTTCGAACAGGTCGGACTTGGTGATGAGCACGACGGGCGTGCCGCCGGACTCCCAGGCCAGCGCGACGAGGCGTTCGATGCGGCCGAGGTCGGCGAAGTCCGTGGAGTGCATGGACGGCTCGGCCACGAAGACGACGTCGACGTTCGCGGCGAGCACCTGGCCCTGGCCGTCGCCCGACAGGCCGCCCACCGAGTCGCGGCTCACGCCGCCCCGGATGAACGCGGTCGTCCGCGGCAGCACCTCGTCGAGCTCGTACCGCCCCTCGGGCAGCCATCGGAGCGCGACCCAGTCGCCGACGCAGGGCAGCGCGACGGGATCGGCGGCCGACGCCCTGCGGACGCGGGCGCCGTACTTGACGTGATGCTGGCCGTCCGCCGCGATCACCTCGGCGGCGCCGCGGTCGACGCGGGCCACGCGGGCGGGGACGGTGTCAGCGGGCAGCTCGGCGGCGCGCAGGTCGGTCCAGCCGAGCAGGGAAAGATCATGAGACAACGGAGTGAAAACCCTTTGATCGAGAAGGAGCCGGGCAGCTCAGCGGAGCCCCCGGAGGTGGAGGAACGGCACGGTGAACAGGACGACCCGCATATTCCTCACCTCCTCGATCGGTTGCAGCAGCGACTCTACGCACCCTGTCCGCAGGGATGCAATCGGATTAAGTATCGCGATCTGTTGAACCGTGCCACGGCGGCCGGCCGTACCACCTGCCGACGGACGCGAGAAAGGGGAATGATGCACACCAGCACGTATCCCCCGCCCTCGGCCGAGGGAGCCGCCCCCATGGGCAAACCGCGCTTTCGACACTGGATCCGCCGCGTGCGGCCGGATGACGGGGTGCCAAATGACGAGGCGGCAGTGTCCGCGCTCTACCGGGAATATCACAGGCCGCTCCTGGCCTTCGTGATCAGGTTGACGGCGGGCGATCGGCAGTGGGCGGAAGACGTGGTGCAGGAGACCATGATCCGGGCCTGGCGCAGTGCGGAGCACCTGGACCACGAGTCGGTCTCGCTGATGCCCTGGCTAGCCACGGTCGCCAGACGTATCGTGATCGATGACCGGCGGCGCCGGGACGCCCGCCCCCAGGAGTCGGGTGACGGGCCGCTGGAGAGCATGCCCGTGCCTGACGAGATGGAGGGACTGCTGCACCAGGTGGTCGTGTCAGAGGCGCTGAAGGCGTTGTCACCGGCACATCGCGAGATCCTGAACGAGACGATCTTGCGGGACCGGTCCGTCAACGACGCCGCCGAGGCGCTCGGCATCCCGGTCGGCACCGTGAAATCCCGGGTCTATTACGCCGTTCGCGCGCTGCGGATCGCACTTGAGGAGAGGGGGGTGACGGCGTGACTTCGAGAGTCGAGCACACGGATGTGGGCGCGTACGCGCTCGGCCTGCTGGAGGAGGACGACAGGCAGGCCTTCGAGGCCCACCTTCTCGGCTGCGCCCCCTGCCGCTCCGAACTGTCCGACTTGTCCGGCATGGCGAGCGTGCTGAGCGGGATCGGCCCGGTGGAGGAGTACGACGTGCCGTCCTCCGAGCCGGTGATCGACCTGCTCCAGCGCAAGAAAGCGGCCGATCGGCGGACGCGCAGGGGGACGTTCGTGATCGGGATGGCGGCGGCGGTCACGCTGGTGGCCGGCGGGCTGACGGTCGGCACGCAGCTCACCGCGGACTCCGCGCCCCTGATCGCGCAGGGCCACGGCGACCATATGGGGCCCGCCGAGCAGTTCTACGCCGACGGCGTCCCCATCGAGGGGAAGGGCGTCGACGGGGTGGGCGGCGGGCTGGTGGTCGAGTCCAAGGCCTGGGGCACGCACGCGGCGCTCAAGCTGGCCGGGGTGAAGGGGCCGCTCGAGTGCGAGCTGGTCTCGGTCGGCAAGTCGGGCGAGCGGCGGGTCATGACCGGGTGGTCCGTACCTCCAGCCGGGTACGGAGTGCCGGGTTCGCCCGATCCGCTCTACATGCACGGCGGCAGCGCGACGCCGCTGAAGGACATCGACCACTTCGAGGTGGTCGCCTCGACAGGTAAGAAGTTGCTCACCATCAACGCCTGACCGCCAGGCGCTCCGAGCCCTCCCGCCGCTGGTGGGAGGGCTTTTTTTGGGCCTCCGCCCTTGTGTGTAAATTTACGGATTCCTGGGTTGAACCTCCACCGGTCCCGGCCGCGTACTGCCTGCCGTACCCACCGGAGTATCAAACCGTTTAAGAGGTTTAGCCATGTTCATCCGAAAGTTCGGGATTCCCGGCACGCTGCTCGCCGCCGCCCTGCTCGCCTCGCCGGCACCTGCCCACGCCTCCGGTGACGAGGTCTATCTCGCGGCCGGCCTGCGCGGTGCGAACGAGGTGGGGGTCAAGGGTGACGCCGACGGCCGCTCGACGGTCGTGCTCAAGATCAGCGGGAACGAGGTCACGTTCGCGGTCCGCTGGAACAAGATCGACCCGCCCACCGCCGGCCATGTCCACCTGGGTGCCAAGGGCGTCAACGGGGATGTCAAGCTCGAGTTCTTCACCAAGCCGCTGCCCGCGACCGTGCTCGGCGTCACCGGCACCGTCAAGGCCGACAACGAGCTGGTCAAGTCGCTCATCGACCACCCCGGCGGCTTCTACGCCAACTTGCACGACGCCGAGCACCCCAAGGGCGCCGTACGCGGCCAGTTCCACCGGCTGAACAGGCCGGTCGACCTCAACGGCGTGCTGCAGGGCAGCAATCAGGCCACGCTCTCGGCGCGCGCCGACGCGGCGCAGGAGGTGCAGGAGAACGACGGCAAGAAGCGCGGAGACCAGGACGGCCAGGCCGTTTGGTGGCTGCGCCCGAACGGCTCGTCCATCGCCTACACCGCCTTCTGGTCGGGGCTCGGCCAGGTGAGCAACGGGCACCTGCACAAGGGCGCGACCGGCAAGAACGGCCCGGTGGTCGCGGACCTGTTCGCGGGCGCCCTGCCCGGGAACCTCACCGGCGTCGCCGGTGAGACGCCGGTCGCCGCCGCCGTGGTCAAGCGCATCGCCGCGAACCCCGGCCGCTACTACTCGAACCTGCACACGCTCGACTTCGACGGCGGTGCCGTACGCGGCCAGCTGTCCGGCCGGCCGTTCACCCACCCGCGCGCGCTCACGGCCGAGGTGCTGCGCGGCTCGCAGATCTACTCCTGCACGGCGCAGCCGTCGGGCGGGTACGCCTTCACCCAGCTCGGCGTGGCGGCCAAGCTGCGGCGCGGGATCGACCACTCCTTCGTGACGCCCGCCGCCGGCCCGCCGCAGTGGATCGCTCCAGACGGCAGCGCGGTGCGCGGCTCGGTCGTCACCAAGACGCCCAACGGCGACGGCAACATCCCCGAGCTGGTGCTCGACGCCACCCAGGCGGGCAACGAGAGCGGGCTGCTCGCGCACGCCACGCAGATCCTGCGCCTCAACACCACCGGCGGCGTCGCCCCGTCCGGCTCCTGCACCCCCGGCTCCGAGGCCAAGGTCCCGTACGGGGCCGACTACCTCTTCCTCGGCTGAGGCTCCTGGCTTCCCGAGGGGCGCTTCGGTCCCGTCCCCTCGGCAGGCCTTCCCCGGTCGCCCCCGGTCCAGCGTCCCCCGGGCCGCCGGTCGACCACGGCGAGCGAGGCACTCCGGCCCGCCCCGCTCGCCCAGAACGCCCCGCCGCACCCGGAGCCCGTGCGGCGGGGCGTTCCCGTGCGCCCGCACAGCTCAAGGAGAGCCGCCGCACAACGGTCACGGCCCACAGCGCGCCGTGATGGCGTGCTGTGGGCCGTGACCCTGGAAGCGCCGATCCCTGCTTCGTTTACAGGCCGGGAGCCGGGAACTGGGCGGTGAGCTCGCTCACCTCGCGGTGGACGCGCGTGATGACGTCCTCGGCGTCGCCCTTGGCCAGGGCGGTGACGACCTCGTCCATCCAGGCGCCGATCTGCCGCATCTCCGTCTCACCCATCCCGCGGGAGGTGATGGAGGGCGTGCCGATGCGGATGCCGGACGGGTCGAAGGGCTTACGCGGGTCGAAGGGGACCGTGTTGTAGTTGGTCTCCAGCCCGGCCCGGTCGAGCGCCTTGGCGGCCGGCTTGCCCGCGACCCCCTTGGAGGTCAGGTCGATGAGGATCAGGTGGTTGTCGGTGCCGCCGGAGACCAGGTCGAAGCCGCGGCCGGACAGCTCCTCGGCCAGCGCCTTGGCGTTGGCGACCACCTGGTGGGCGTAGGCCTTGAACTCCGGCTGCGCGGCCTCGTGCAGCGCGACCGCGATGGCGGCGGTGGTGTGGTTGTGCGGGCCGCCCTGCAGGCCGGGGAAGACGGCCTTGTTGAGCGCGGTGGCCTTGTCGTCGTCGTCGGCCATGAGCATCGCGCCGCGCGGGCCGCGCAGCGTCTTGTGCGTGGTGGTGGAGATGACGTCGGCGTGGCCGGCCGGCGAGGGGTGGGCGCCGCCCGCGACCAGGCCCGCGATGTGGGCGATGTCGGCGGCCAGGATCGCGCCCACCTCGCGGGCGATCTCGGCGAAGGCGGGGAAGTCGATGGTGCGCGGGATGGCGGTGCCGCCGCAGAAGATCACCTTGGGCCGGTGCTCCAGGGCGAGCTCGCGGACCTGGTCCATGTCGACGCGGCCGGTCTCCTTGCGCACGTTGTAGGAGACGGGCTTGAACCACTTGCCGGAGACCGACACGGGCGAGCCGTGGGTGAGGTGGCCGCCGGAGGGCAGGTTCATGCCCATGAAGGTGTCGCCAGGCTGCATGAAGGCCAGGTAGATGGCGAGGTTGGCGGGCGAGCCGGAGTAGGGCTGGACGTTGGCGTGGTTGACGCCGAACAGCGACTTGGCCCGCTCGATGGCCAGGCTCTCGATCTGGTCGATGACCTGCTGGCCCTCGTAGTAACGCTTGCCTGCGTAGCCTTCGGAGTATTTGTTGGTCAGGACGGTGCCGGTGGCCTCCAGCACGGCCTTGGACACGTAGTTCTCTGACGGGATGAGCTTGACGGTGTCGGCCTGGCGCCGCTCCTCCGCTTTGACGAGCTCGGCGATCTGCGGGTCGACGCTAGCGAGAGAACTCATGACTCTCCTGTCATCGTTGACAATCTGCGAAGACCCAGGCGCACGGCCTCCGCTCCTTTCGCTCCCCGGTGGTCGATCCCACCCAATGCGCCAGTCGCGTCTCCCACTAGACGATAGCGGATGTCACAGGGCCTTTTTCGCTGTGATCAGCTGTGTCATGACGAGGTGACGGGCGCGTTCGTGTCACCGATGTTCTTGACCGTCCATTGCAGGCGCAGCTCCGGCCGCATCGTCTTCAGCGCGACCCGCCGGCCCGCGCCGTCTTCCGCGAGGTAGACGAATCCCATGCCGCCCTCGCCGAGCTTGCGGACGAGGGTGTAGGGCCCGACCCTCTGCTGCGCCTCCATATCGGGAGGACTCTATTTGGTACGGCTCACACCCGGCCAGAGGCGATCGACTTCGGCATTCAGGATCGCCCCGATGAGCACGGCCAGCGCGGTGATGTAGAGCCAGAGCAGCAGGGCTATGGGCGCCGCCAGCGAGCCGTAGACGGAGACGGGGGAGAACCACGCGGACAGCACGGCCCGCAGCACCGCCGCGCACACGATCCACAGGATCAGCGCCAGGATCGCGCCGGGCAGCTCCCGGTACCACTTCGTCCGCACCGGCACGCTGACGTGGTAGAGCACGGTCAGGAACAGCACCGAGCCGATGATCACGACCGGCCAGTAGAGGATGTCGATGAGGACGCCGTACTGGCCCGGCAGGGCGTCCCTGAGCAGGGTCGGACCGATCACCAGGATCGGCATGACGATGATGCCGATGATCAGGCCGACGATGTAGAGGCCGAAGGACATCAGCCTGGTGCGGATGATGCCGCGCTCCTCGCCGAGCCCGTAGGCGACGGAGATGAGGTCCACGTACACGTAGAGGGCTCTGGAGCCCGACCAGAGCGACAGCAGGAAGCCCAGCGAGATGATCGACACCTTGCCCGCGTCGTCGCTGAGCACGTCGGTGATGAGCGGGTTGATCACCTTGTTGACGGCCTCGTCGGTGAACAGCAGCCCCGACTGCTCGATCACCCACGTCTTTACCTGTCCGACCACCGTGGAGCCCAGCCAGGTGCCGAGCTTGGCCAGCACGCCGATCAGGCCCAGCACGAACGGCGGCAGCGACAGCAGCGCGAAGAACGCCGCCTCACCGGCCAGGCCGGTCACCCGGTAGGCGACGCCGGCGTTGGTCGACGCGCGGACGATCGCCCACGACTTGGTGTCGAGCACCCAGCTCAGCCTGGCCCGGGCGTTGGAGACGAGTCCCCTTTTCGGCCGGGAAGGCGCATCGGTGGACGTCATGGCACCCAACGGTATTCGCAGTGACTCTTCGGCACAGCTTACGTTGGGGAACTGTCCTAGTCGTTATCGACGATGCGCGCACCCAGCGGGAGCAGGGAGACGGGGACGAGTTTGAGGTTCGCGACGCCCATCGGGATGCCGATGATGGACAGGAACAGCGGGATCGAGGTCACGACGTGGCCGATGGCGAGCCAGACGCCGGCGACCACGCACCAGATGACGTTGCCGATCAGGGAGAACGCGCCCGCGCCCGGGTCGCGTACCACGGTCCTGCCGAAGGGCCACAGCGCGTACGCGGCGATCCTGAACGAGGCGATGCCGAACGGGATCGTGACGATCAGGATGCAGCAGATGATCCCGGCCACTGCGTATCCGATGGCCAGCCAGAGCCCCGCGAAGACCAGCCAGATGACGTTCAGGATTGTGCGCATGTTCACAGCATGTCACCGGATGCGCCGTACGCGTCATCCGGCAAGTCCCTGACTTCACCCTGACCTGGGCGCCCTGCCCTTCCCCGGGGGCCCGGCGAACGCCTGGGCGATCTCCATCCAGGCCCGCGCGGGCTCGCCGGTCAGCTCGAGCGCGGTGTCGGACAGGTGGATGCGCTGGGTGACGACCAGGCAGAAGTCCAGGATCGAGCCGCGTACGGCGCTGCCGGAGTCGTCGGGCCCGGCCGTCCACAGCGTCCCGTCGGGCATGGCCAGCTCGGCGCGTACGGGGTCGGCGGGCACGGGCAGGCCGCGCACGGCGAAGCTGTAGGGGCGGGCGCGGAACCCCATCGTGGCCACGTGCCGCAGCCGGACCGTGGGCTCCCGGGTGACGCCGAGCGCGTCGGCCACGTCCTGGCCGTGCGCCCACGTCTCCATCAGCCGGGCGGTCACGAACGAGGCGGCCGACATCGCGGGCCCGAACCACGGCACCCGTTCGCGCGCGTCGAGCGCGGCGAACGCCTCCAGGCTGCGGGCACGCGCCGCCCGGAACCACTCGCGCAGCTCGGGCGGCGACATCCCGCGTGACTCCAGGGCGACGTGGTCCACGGAGCGGAAATCCTGCAGGGACGCCCGGTAGGCGTCGGGGTCGGCGGCCGCCAGGCCGGCGGCGTCGTCGAACCAGGCCAGATGGCTCACCTGGTCACGGATCGCCCACCCCTCGGCGGGGGTGGGCCGCTCCCAGTCCTCGTCCCGCAACGGCTGGAGCAGCGCTTCGAAGGACGCGGTCTCGGCACGCAGGTCGTCGAGTAACTCGGCCATGAGGTCCACGCGCGCCAGCGTAACCCGAACAACGTTCTAGGAGAATAATGCAGGCGTGATCTGCGAAAGCTGCAAGGAGAAACGTCACGAGGACTGCCGTGGCGGCTCCTGGTGCGACTGCCAGCACCAGGCGGCTGACGCGCGCAGAAAGCCGGACGAGGCGCAGACGGAGAAGCCGGAGCCGACGGTGAACTGGCTCCGTCAAGGTTGAGTGCCGCTCTGACGCTCGCGGTAACGGTGACGAGCGTCCGGGCTTCCGGTTTCGGGGGTAGGGATGTGGCGCCTGATCAGGCAGTTGTCCCGACCGGGTTCGCCAGAGCCTGGGCGTGGAGGGCCAGGCTCCGGTTCATCGGGACAACTGCATGATCACGCGATGATGGTGAGCTGCCGGGTGTGTCAGGCGGCGGAGATGCCGGCGCTGGCCGCGCGGCGCATGCGACGACGACGCTCGGAGGCGCGCTCGTCTTCGTTGAGACCGCCCCACGTGCCGTACTTCTCGGGACGGGACAGCGCGTAGTCAAGGCACTCGGTGCGGACGGGGCACTGGGCGCAGATCGCCTTGGCCTTCCGCTCACGTACGTCACGCTCGGGCTGCCGCTCCCCGTCGGGGCCGAAGAAGAGCACGAGGTCCTCACCCCGGCACGCGGCATCATCCTGCCAACCCCAGCTGGGGCGCGGGCGGGCGAGCTGCCGACGTACCTGAGACATGAGAAAACCACCTTCGTGAGAGGTATTTCGGTAATTGAGCCGCATTGGACGCTTTTGGCGTCACTGTTCCAACGCAAGGTAGGGCCGCGATGTTCCCTGTTCAGGCAAGGGCGGGCGTGGCGTACCGCACAGGCGTGAGCCTGTCCAGCGAAACCAGCCGGTAGGTGGTGATCTTCTCGGCGCAAACCGTGCCACACGGCGCTGTGAACGCCGATGGCTCAACCACAACCTGGAACCGGACGTCGCCGCAGCGCACAATGGCTTCGGTGACGTCACCGTCCGACCTGGAGGATTCCACGGCCACCGCGCCGACGGCGCACTCTCCCGTATGGGCTCGGGCGAAGTGCTCCACGGCTTGCAATGGCTCAGGGATGCCTGCGCGTCCCCGGTAGCGGTCGAGGATGACCTCGCCCGACCGGTACGCGTTAGCCGCTGCCAGTGCAGCAGCCTGAGACATGCTGCCGTAGAAAATTCCGTGTGGCAAGCACACGAGGTTGGCGGCGTAGCGATCGCCGCCAACGTGTGACGTTTCCCATACTCTGTCCGGCAGCGAATCGGCCAGCGACCGAGCGAGGGGTAGTCCAATGCGGGCGCAGCACGCATTGCGCTTGGCGTGCGTGCAGACCAGAAATACCGGCTCGTCTTCAAGTATGCAGGACTCCGGGACCACTCCCGCCGCGAGCGCGTCCAGGTCAAGATCGTCAGGACCTGCGACGACGCCGCTCGCCAACCAGGGGCGCTCTCCAACCGCGTACGCCAATAGCACCCGGATGCCCTGCTCCCGCGGGCGGGTTCGCCTTCCCGGCCGGCGGATCAGCTGGGGCCTGATACCGCGTTCGAGCGCCCGGCGCACGAGTTCGGAGATTTCTTCAGGAAGTTCGAAGCTTTCCAGGTGTGACGGCCAGGCGCCGGTGTATTCGATGAGCAGCCAGAGCCTGGCTCCCACGGTGGCGCTGGCCAAGGTGGGTACACCTCCGGTGTGGCACCCGACCGGATGCTCGCAGCCCCTCGCCAACGCCCGTTCTCCTCCCCGATCCGAATTAGGTAAGACTAACCTAACGGATAGGTGGGGTCAGGGGCGGCCCGTTCGGTCCAGAACCTCCCGTGTCGCCGCCAGCGCGCGCTCCCTGTCCTGCTTGACCAGGCCGATCCTGGTCCTCCTGTCCAGCAGGTCGCCCTCGTCGAGCGCGCCCTCGTGCCGCACCGACCAGATCAGCTCGCCCTCGGTGACGCCGAGCCCGACCTCCTCCGGGTACGCCTTGACGAGCTCGTGCACGGCCTCCGCCTCGCTGCCGTACCGCTCGGCCAGCCGGTGCGGCACCCCTGACGGCCGCGGCCCCGCCCCGACGAGCGGGATCTTCCTGGTACGGCACCGCCCCGCCGGCAACTTCGCGGACGAGACCGCTCGATCCACCGCGTCCTCGGCCATGCGCCGATATGTCGTCAGCTTGCCCCCGACGACCGTGACGAGCCGGTCATGCGACAGGACGGCGTGCCTGCGGGAGATGTCCGCCGTGCGGCCGTCGGCCGCCAGAAGGGGCCTGAGGCCCGCGTACGCGCCCGCGACCGCCTCTCTGGTCACCGGAGTCTCAAGAACGCCGTTCAGCACCTCCAGGAGCGTTCTGACGTCCTCCTCGGGCACTTCCGGGACGTCGGGCACCGGCCCGTCCACCGGTTCGTCCGTGAGGCCGACGTGGACGCGGCCGTCACGCTGGGGGAGTACGAGCGCGAATCGGCTGGTCTCTCCGGGAATGGGCACGTGCATGCCGGCGATCAGCCCGGGGAGCGTGCCCGGCGCCAGCACGAGGTGGGTGCCGCGGGACGGCCGCAGCGTCACCTCGGGGTCCAGCGTTCCCGCCCACACCCCGGCGGCATTGATCACCACCTTGGCGCGGACGTCGAACTCCTCGCCGGTCAGCTCGTCGCGTACCAGCGCGCCCCGGTCCGTCAGCCGCAGCGCGCGGCAGCGGGTCAGCACGCGGGCCCCTCGCACGGCGGCCGTCCGCGCGAGGGCCACCACCAGGCGGGCGTCGTCGAGCAGCCGGCCGTCCCACGACAGCAGCGCGCCGCGCAGGCCGTCGCCCTCCAGCACGGGCGCCAGCGTGCGGGTGCGGGCCGCGTTCAGCCGCGTGGGCCCCGGCAGCAGCCTGCGCGGCGTGCGCGCGCTGGCCCGCAGGCTGTCGCCGAGCCGGTAGCCGCTCATCACCAGGGCCGCGTGCCGCCGCGAGACCTGCTTCGTGAGCGGCATCAGGTACGGGTGCGCGGAGACGAGGTGCGGAGCGGTCGTGCGGAGCAGGATGCCGCGCTCGACCGCGCTCTCGTAGGCCACGTCCACCTGGCCCTTGGCCAGGTAGCGCAGGCCGCCGTGGATCATCTTGGAGCTCCACCTGGACGTCCCGAAAGCCAGGTCGTGCGCGTCGATCGCCGCTACGCTCAACCCCCGGGACGCGGCGTCGAGCGCGGCGCCCGCGCCGGTCGCGCCGAGCCCCACCACCAGCACGTCAAGCGGCTCCTCCGCGACCTCGCGGAGCTCACGGGACCGTCTGCGGGCGTTCAGCGAGCTGTCCAAGGTGCCTCCACGCGAGCTATCCAAGGTAGGCCTCCAGCATGGCGGCGAGCTCGTCGTCGAGCTCGTCCAGGGTCACGGGGTCGAGCATCGTGGGCGCCGACAGCAGGAACGACTGCGCCACCAGCAGCACCGCCCGCGCCTTGCGGGGGTCGCCGACCGCGCGCTCGAGTACGTCGAGCACGGCCTCCTGGCTCGCGCCCCGCCGGTCGAACAGGTACGGCAGGAGCAGCTCGGGATCGGCCTCCACGATCTTCCGCCACAACGGGTGCGCGCGCAGCCCCCGTACGCCGGCGACGACCGCGCGCACCGGGTCGGACAGGTCGAGCCCGTCGACCACCCGCACCCACTCCCTGGTCATCAGGTCCGCGACCAGTGTGCGCACGTCGGGCCAGCGGCGGTAGATCGTCATGCGCGACACCCCGGCCCTGCGCGCCACGTCCGTGAGCGTCGTCCTGCGCACCCCGTACGCCAGCACGCAGTCACGGGCCGCGTCCAGCACGTCGTCATTGTGACGATTCGACGTCATGTGTCACAGTGTAAGCGTGACTGGAGAACCGATGCTGTGGTCCGGCTGGGGCGACCCCGCCAAGGCCCGCGAGCTGCCCGAGCAGGTTCGCCGGCTGCTGCGCGACTTCCTCGGCGTGCGCGCGCCCGACACTCCGGCCGTCGCCCTGGAGTCGGTGCGCCTGCCGCCGGTCGCCCTGCCCGCACCGCTGCTCGGCGCGCTGGCCGAGGTCGTCGGCGCCGCGCACGTGCTGACCTCCCACGAGGCCCGCGTACGCCACACGCGCGGCAAGTCCACCCCCGACCTGCTGCGGATGCGCGCGGGGGACGGCTCCGACGCCCCTGACGCGGTCGTGCTGCCCGGCTCGCACGAGGAGGTGGCCGAGCTGCTGCGGGTGTGCTCGGCCGGGCGCGTCGCCGTGGTGCCCTTCGGCGGCGGCACCTCCGTGGTGGGCGGGCTCGCGGCCGCCCGCTCCGGCTTCGCCGGTGTGATCGCGCTCGACCTGGGCCGGCTCGACCGGTTGCGCTCCGTGGACATGGAGTCCCTCGTGGCCACGTTCGAGCCGGGCGTGCGGGCGCCTGAAGCCGAGCGGCTGCTCGCCGCACGCGGGCTGACGCTGGGGCACTTCCCCCAGTCCTTCGAGTACGCCACGCTCGGCGGCTTCGCGGCGGCCCGCTCCAGCGGCCAGGCCTCGGCCAGGTACGGGCGCTTCGACGACATGGTCGTGGGCCTCACGGTGGCCACGCCGTCGGGCACCCTGGACCTGGGACGCGCCCCCAAGTCGGCGGCCGGACCGGATCTGCGGCAGCTCGTGCTCGGCTCCGAGGGCGCCTTCGGCGTGATCACGTCGCTCCGGCTCCGCGTGCGGCGGGCTCCCGCCGAGCGCCGGTACGAAGGGTGGCGGTTCGGGACGTTCGCGGAGGGATCGGCGGCCGTGCGCGCGCTCGCCCAGGACGGGCCGCTCCCCGCCGTGCTCCGGTTGTCGGACGAGACCGAGACCATGATCGGCCTGGCCGAGCCGGACGCGATCGGCTCAGGCGGCTCCGGCTGCCTGCTGATCGCGGGCTACGAAGGCACGTTCGCGGCGGAGCGGCAGGCGGCCGCCTCGGCGGTCCTGGAGCGGACCGGCGGCGAGCCCTTGGGCGCGGAGCCGGGCCAGGCGTGGGAGCACGGCCGCTTCTCCGCCCCGTACCTGCGTGACTCGCTCCTCGCCGCCGGGGCCACGGTCGAGACGCTGGAGACCGCCGGCTTCTGGGCGAACCTGCCGCGGCTCAACGACGCGGTCCGGCTGGCTCTGGCGGGCGCGCTCGGCTCCCCGCTGGTCATGTGCCACATCTCCCACGTGTACGAGACCGGCGCCTCGCTCTACTTCACCGTCGTCACCGCGCAGGAGGGCGACCCCGTGGCGCAGTGGGAGCGGGCCAAGGTGGCGGCGAGCGCGGCCATCGTCGCGGCGGGAGGCACGATCACGCACCATCACGGGGTCGGGCGCGACCACCGTGACGCCTACGCGGCCGAGCTGGGGCCCGTGGGGGTCAGCGTGCTGCAGGCGGTCAAGGCCCGGCTCGACCCGGCCGGGATACTCAACCCCGGCGTCCTCGTCCCGCCGGACGGCGCGGCTCCCGGCGCCTGACGGCCGCCCGCGACGGCGCGGGTTCAGTGAGCTTCGGGCGGGGGGATCTGGTCGGCCTCCGCCATCGCGGCGGCGGCCTCGCTGTAGCGGTGCAGGGCCTCGTACACCTCGGCCAGGCGCATCAGCGAGGCCACAAGCGGCGCGCCGCCCATCGCGCGGGTGAGCGCCGCCGCCTCCCGCGCCACCGGCAGCGCCTCCACGGCCCGGCCCCGCTTCAGCAGCAGCTTCGCCATCGTGCGCAGGCTGCGTGCCAGCAGCGCCGTGTGCTCGGGGGACTCCTCGGCCAGCGCCCTGCTGCGCGCCACCGCATCGCGGGCCCTGCGGAGTGCCGCGCCGCCCCACCGGGAGCCGGTTTGTGCATATGCCAGCAGACCCTCAATTGCCTCCACATCGGAAGTGCCTCTTCGGGTGGCGTCGTCCGGGCTGTTACGGGTCATGGGAGCCTCCCCTCGGTGGTCCCAACCGCTTGCTTGGGGGGTGAGGCTACACCATTGCGAACCTTCTGTGTTTCCTGCGGTACGGAGCGTTCATGATGCGCGAAGTGAAGATCGCGGTAAAGATGTTGGCATGGTGGAAGTCGCGGCTGAGCGTGGAAAGCAGCTTTCGTCACGGGTGTCGGAGGAGGGCGCGGGATGGGCCTGTACGCAGACGGGGACGTTCGCGCAGCTCAGGCCGGATAATCATGGGTTTTCGTGGTTGAATTTGGCGACGCTGTGGCGCTCGCGTAACGACATCCTCGCCGGGTTGTTCGGGGATCCGTCAGGTCAGGTTCGGGCGCGGTGGGCGGCGGCTCAGGAAGCGCGGGGGATTGATCCGGAATTTCGCATCAAGCTACCCGTAGGGGGAAATTTCAGTTTCCTTCTGCTGGGTGATACGGGAGAGGGAGATGCGTCGCAGTATGCCGTTGTTCCGGGGATGCTGAAACTGGGGGAGGACACGGCGTTCGCCGTCATCGCCAGTGATGTGATCTATCCGACCGGATCGGGCAACGAGTACTGCGACAAGTTCTTCCGTCCGTACAAGGACTATGACGCCCCGATCTTCGCCGTTCCCGGCAACCACGACTGGTACGACGGGCTCGGCGGGTTCATGCGGGTCTTCTGCGACTCGCCGCCGCTCAAGCCGAAGCCGGACCGTGGGCTGCGCGGGCTGCTGTGGCGCAAGCCGGAGACGATCGACGAGGAGCGGCTGGCGAAGGCGCGCGAGCTCAGGGGCAAGCCGTCCCAGCAGGCGACGCAGCCGGGACCGTACTGGGCGATCGAGAGCGACAGCCTGCTGATCGTGGGCGTCGACACCGGCATCAGGAACGTCATCGACAAGGGGCAGACCGCGTGGCTGCGGCGCGTCTCGCTCGATCCGCGGCCGAAGATCCTCGTGACGGGCAAGCCCATCTACACCGGGAACGCCTACAAGCCGTCGCCCCTGGAGGAAGGCGGCACGATCGACGACATCGTGCGCGACCCGGCCCACCGGTACGTCGCGGCCATCGGCGGAGACGTGCACAACTACCAGCGTTATCCGGTCAAGGTGGGCGACCGGGTCATCCAGTACATCGTGTCCGGCGGCGGCGGCGCGTTCATGCACGCCACGCACACCATCGGCAGGGTCGGCGTCAAGGGCGTGCACGAGGACGACTTCAAGTGCTACCCGCTGCGGGGCGACTCGCTGTCCTTCTACAGCCAGCTGTACGCCCGCCGCCTGCGCATGAAGTGGATGTACCTCACGCCCTCCGAGGCCCTGTGCATCATGTCCGACCAGATCAAGAACCGGCCCGTCAGGACCCCCGAGGGGCCGGTGACGATCACCCGCAGGATGCGGTGGGCGGCCCGGCTGCTCGGGGCCTGGCCGTGGCCGTTCAGGCTGCCGGTGGACAAGGTGTTCCACCGCTACCTGTCGGAGCTGTCCGACTGGGACACCCCGCCGTTCTTCAAGCAGTTCCTGCACGTGTCCGTCACCCCGGAAGCGCTGACCCTGCGCTGCTTCGCCGCCACCGGGTGCCTGGCGCAGGAACTCGATCCGCCGCTCGAGGACGAGGTGCGCATCGCTTTGTCGTAGCCGTTTGGCACTCTTGACCCCGTGTATGTAGTGGTCGCCGGAGAGGCGCTGCTTCCGGTCGGTGGCCCGCCCCGCCGCCCCGCCGGCCTGGCGGGGGCCGTGCGCGAGCTGGAGGCGGCCGAGCGCCCGCGGTGGGTGTGGGCCGACGCCCGGGAGGTCTACCCCGGCCTGCTGAGCGCGGGCGTGCGGGTCTCGCGCTGCCACGACATCGCGCTCACCGAGGGGCTGCTGCTCGCGTACGAGGGCCGCTACGGCGAGCCGCGCTCGGCCAGGGCCGCCCACGCCAGGCTGCACGGGCTGCCCGTGCCCGAGGAGCAGCCGAGCGCGCCCGACACGCTGTTCGCGCCCGAGCCGCTCGAGGCCGAGGCGGTGGCCGCGGTGCTGGCCGACCAGCTGCGCCGGATCGAGGCGCTGCCGGAGCCGGGCAGGTTCAGGCTGCTGGTGGCGGCCGAGTCGGCGGGGGCGCTCATCGCGGCCGAGATGTCGCACGACGGCATGCCGTGGCGGCGCGACGTGCACGACGCGCTGCTGACAGAGCTGCTGGGGCCGCGGCCCGTGCACGGCATGCGGCCGGCCAAGCTGCAGGCGCTGGCCGACGAGGTGGCCGCGGCCTTCGGCCATCCGGTCAATCCCGACTCGGTGCAGCAGCTCGTCAAGGCGTTCAAGGGGGCGGGTGTGGCGCTGAAGACCACCCGGTCCTGGGAGCTCAAGCAGATCGACCACCCCGCCGTGGCCCCGCTGCTGGCCTACAAGGAGCTGGCCCGGCTGTTCAGCTTCCACGGGTGGGCGTGGGCCGACCAGTGGGTGCGGAGCGGGCGGTTCCGGCCTGAATACGTGGTGGGCGGCGTGGTGTCCGGGCGGTGGGCGACCAGCGGCGGCGGGGCGCTGCAGATCCCCAAGGTGATGCGGCGGGTGGTGGTGGCCGACGACGGGTGGGTTCTGGTAGTCGCCGACGCCGCCCAGCTCGAGCCGCGGGTGCTCGCCGCGATGGCCGGCGACGTCGGGCTGGCCAGGGCCGCCGGGGAGATCGACCTCTATTCGGCGCTGGCTCAGTCGTTCGGGGGCGAGCGGGCCAACGCCAAGATCGCCATGCTGTCCGCCATGTACGGCGGGACCAGCGGTGACGCGCCCAAACTGCTGGCGGTGATGCGGCAGCGCTTCCCCAAGGCATACCAGTTCGTGGAGGACGCGGCCAAGGCCGGGGAGGAGGGGCGGCTCGTGCGCTCGTGGCTCGGCCGCACCAGCCCGCCTCCCTCGCCCCGGTGGAAGGAGCTGGTGTCGGGGCCCGAGGGCGGCCGGGCGGCTCGCGACCGGGGGCGGTTCACGCGCAACTTCGTGGTGCAGGGCACCGCGGCCGAGTGGGCCCTGGCCCTGATGGCGGTGCTGCGCGGGCTGCTGCCCGAGCCGGCCCGGCTGGTGTTCTTCCAGCATGACGAGGTGATGGTGCACTGCCCGATCTCGCAGGCGGAGGAGGTGATCGCCGCCGTCTCGTCGGCCGCGTCGGAGGCCACCCGGCTCCTGTTCGGGGCTACGCCGGTGCGCTTCCCGATGGAGGCCGTGGCGGTCTCGTCGTACGCCGACGCGAAGTGACGGGGTTCCCGGCCGGGGCGGTGGCGGCGCAAGTGTCGCTTGGCGGGGCGGCGTTGCGTGCGGGCGGGATCAGCGGTCGGTGGCGCGCCAGGTGGCGGTGAGCCAGACGCCGGCGAGGGTGACCATGACGCCCACGACCAAGCCGAGCATGCCGTAGCCGAGCACGCCCACGATCGCGCCGGCGACGATCGTGCCCGTGGCGCCGCAGACGTTCATCAGCAGGTCCGACAGCCCCTGGACGGCCGGGCGGCGGTCGAGCGGGACGGACTCCGTGACCAGGGCGGAGCCCGCCACCAGGCCGCATGACCAGCCGAGCCCCAGCAGCACCAGCGCGGCCGTCACCTGCCACACCCGGTGCCCCGACGTGCCGGCCAGGGCGGCGGCGGCCAGCAGGAGCGCCATGCCGAGCACGAGTACGGGCACCTTGCCCGCCTTGTCGGCCAGCCAGCCCACCACCGGCGACAGCACGTACATGCCCGCGATGTGCAGGCTGATGACGAGGCCGATGACGTCCAGGTTCGAGCCGTCGTGATGCAGTTTGACCGGGGTCATGGACATGACCGACACCATCGCGGTGTGGCTGACCGCGATCATGACCAGGGCGCGGCGGGCGGTCGCAGTGGTGCGGAGGGTCTGCCAGGCGGTGCGAATCGTCCCTTTGGGGGTTCGGCCGGCGCTCGGGGAGTCGTCCAGGGAGCGGGCCAGCTTGAGCGGATCCGGGCGCAGGAAGACGAAGATGACGATCAGGGCCAGCGCGAACGCCAGCGCCGCGAACGCGAACGGCCCCGCCTTCTCCACCAGTCCCAGCCGCATGCCGATCTGGTCGGCGGGCTTGGCCAGGTTCGGGCCGGCGACGGAGCCGATCGTGGAGGCCCAGACGACCAGCGACAGGTGCCTGGCCGAGCGGCCCTGCGGCGACAGGTCCGTCGCCGCGTAGCGCGCCGCCAGGCTGCCCGCGCTGCCGCCGCCCACCAGCACCAGCCCCGCCAGCAACAGCGGCCAGTTGCCCAGGCCGATCGCCAGCACCGAGATCGCGCAGCCCGCCAGCGCCGCCACGTACGCCACCGACAAGCCCGCCCGGCGGCCGCCGCGGCCCGCCGCCTTGGCCGTCGGCAGGGCCAGCAGCGCCGCGCCGAGCACGGTGGCCGTGCCGGCGAAGCCGCTGATCACCGTGGATCCCGACAGCTCGTCCACGACCACCGAGCTGAGCGCGAGCCCGACGGCGACCCCCACGCCGCCCACGATCTGCGTCGCGGACAGGACCGCCAGGGTCCGGCGCTGGACGAGGTGAATTCGGTCAGGGGACGAGACGGCGGGCGTTGTGGGGGCACTGGTCACCTGTGAAGTCTCGCATAACCCCCAACACCGCCCCAAAGCACGAAATATCAGAGAATGGTGACTGAATCCCCTTGAGCAATGCGACCGGGCGTGTCCGGGATCAGATTGATGCCGAACCACACCTTCCCGTCCCGCTTGCGATGCCGGGAGAGCGTCCTGATGGGCTCCTTGCCCTTCGTGTACGTGGCCGTGTCGATCGTGGTCAGCACGCACCGGTCGCAACCTTTGCTGACCCGGAAGTCGACCGCGCCGATGCGTACCCGCTCCCACTTGTCCTCGGCGAACGGCGTGCCGACCCCGTCGATCACCACGTTCGGCCGGAAGCGGTGCATGGGCAGCGGCTCGGGCGCCTGCTCGCCACGCTCCAGCGCGGTCTCCACGATCCAGTCGTTCAGCTGCGCGAGCGAGGCGCCGGACGTGAGCAGCAGCGGGTAGCCGTCGGCCAGGCTCACACGGTCATCGGGCCGCCCGTACTCGGGGTTGACCGGGCGGCGGGTGGGGTCGTCCAGCCACTTGAGCCTGACCGGCCGCCCCACCAGCCCGGACAACCACCGCGCCGCGTCGTCGCCGCAGTCGGTGAGCTCCACCGGAGTGCGTCCCACGGTGACCGTGGACATCGCCTCGGCCGGCGTGACCCGCAGCGGGGCGGCGTGCGGGCCGGTCAGCGTGAGTCCGTCGCCGTCCAGCCGGGCGACGCAGGCCAGCAGGCGGGGCTCCTCACGGGCGGTGAGGACGTCGCCGCGCTCGTCGGTGACGAGGTGGCGGCGGTCCCCGGCCAGCCCCCACGGCTGCACCTCGGCCTCGCCGACCTCGTGTCCGGCGGTGGACTTGACGGGATAAAAGTGGATGCTCGCCAGCTTCATACGCGCGACGGTATCTCACTGGTCACCGCGGCCGTGGAGCGGTGCAGGGCGGCGGAAAGGGCCACGGTGGCCAGGGAGAGCACGCCGATGGCGGCGCCGATCCAGGCGACGGACGGGTAGCCGAGTCCCGCGTCGATGGCCACCCCGCCGAGCCAGGGGCCGAGGGTGATGCCGATGTTGAAGGAGGAGACGTTCACCGCGGCGGCCAGCGTGGGGGCGTCCTTGGCCAGGGAGAAGACGCGGGTGTTCAGCGCGGGGTTGGTGCCGAAGCCGAACGCGCCGAGCAGGAAGATCAGCGCGATGGCCAGCACGGGGACGGACGCGCCCAGGGCCAGCGCCACCGAGGTGACGACGAGGCCGGCCACGCCGACGTACAGGGTCGGGAACGGCCGCGCATCGGCGATCCGGCCGCCGATGGTGATCCCGATCAGCGAGCCGACGCCGTAGACCGCCAGGACCGCGGGCACCCAGTTCGATGCCAGGCCCGTGGTCTCGACCAGCAGCACGCTCAGGTAGCTGAAGGAGGCCAGCAGGGCTCCCGTGGTCAGCGCGGTCGTGCCGTACGAGAGCCAGAGCCTGGGGCTCGCCATGGAGCGCAGTTCGACGGAGACGCTCGGCGCGGTCCCGGAGGGACGGCCGCCGGGGATGGTGGCGAGCACGCCCAGGCCGGCCAGCACCGACAACGCGGCGACCGCCCAGAACGCCGCCCGCCAGCCGAGGTGCTGGCCGATGACCGTGCCGAGGGACAGCCCGATGATGGTGGCGACCGTCAGCCCGCCGGCGAGCACGCTCATCGCCTTGCCGCGGGCGTTGGCCGGCACCAGGCCGACCGCGGTGCTCGCCGCCACGGCCCAGAAGCCGGCGTACACGAAGGCGCCCACGACGCGGGTGGCGAACACCAGGCCGTAGCTCGACGTCAGGGCGCCGGCGACGTGCGACAGGACGAAGACCGCCATGAACGTCAGCAGCGCCGTACGCCGCGGCCAGCGCAGCGTGGCGACGGCCAGCACCGGAGCCCCCACCAGCATCCCCATGGCGAACGCCGAGATCAGCAGCCCCGCCTCGGGCACGGACACGTGCAGGTCGGCGGCCATCTCGGGCAACAGCCCGGCCAGCATGAGCTCAGAGGTGCCCTGAGCGAAGATTGCGAGTCCCAGTATGTAGACGGCCAACGGCATGGTCACACTCCTTTTGGATTGATCGGTTCAAAATGAGGGCGCAAAAAAGTCAGAAGACGCTCAGTGCGGTTTTCGCGATCGACTCGAGCCCGTCCCGGTCTGTCCCGCCCCGAGCGGCCACGCGCAGGCCGCTGACGGTGGCGAAGACGAAGTGCGCCAGGGCGAGCGGGTCCTTGTCCGGGTCGATCTCGCCCCGGGCGCGGCCGGTCTCGATGGCGGCACGCACCATCTGCCGCCGCCGGTCGTTGTCGCGCCGCAGCAGCGCGGCGATCTGCGGGTCGTGCGGGGCGAGCTCGGTCATCGAATTGACCACCAGGCACCCGGGCGGCTCGCCGGGATCCGGGTCGACGGCCCACCACAGCACGGTCCTGATCTTCTCCTTGAGCGGCAGGTCGGCATCCAGCAGCTCGGCGAGTGCGGCGTTGCGCTGCTCCATGTAGCGGCGCAGCGCCTTCTCGAACAGGTCGTGCTTGCTCGCGAAGGTGTTGTAGATGCTGCTGCGGCCGAGCCCGGTGGCCGCGCACAGCTCCTGTGTCGAGGTGGCCTCGTAGCCCGCGCTCCAGAACGCGCGCATGGCCGCCTCGATGGCGCGGTCCTCCTCGAACTTCCGCGGTCGCCCCATGTCCCGAACGCTAGCACGTTTTGGAACGAGCGGTGCAATACGTCAGTCCGCCCGCCGGAACGTGTCCAGGAACACCTTGCGGGCCTCCGCCTGGTCGTCCCACTTGAGCTCGGGCATGTCGAACGTGATCTTGAACGCGGTGTTGTCGTCGATCGTGACGTACCTGGTCAGCGCGTGCATGGGGACGCCGCTGGAGGTGGTGTAGGTGTACTCCCAGTCGGCGGCCCGCCAGCCGCGGTAGTCGGCGGCCTGGAGCTGCACCTGGATGTAGCCGTCGACGCCGCCCTTGGCCTCCTGCTTGCCCAGCTCGGCCAGCCCCCCGTCGGCCTGCGGGGCGGCCTTCTGCACCATGATCCGGATGCCGGAGTCCTTCGGCCCGCTGAACGTGGTCACGCCGCCCGACGTCCCCGGCTTCCAGCCCTCGGGCACGGCGGCGGCGAACCCGGCCGTGCCGTGCTCGCTGTAGCCGCTGGGTATCACCGAGGGCTCGGCGTTCAGGACCGTGGCGGGCGAGGAGGTCGCGGCCTGAGGGAGAGGCGCCACCGGCGTCGAGCCGCCCGACAGGACGACCAGCACCGCGCCGACGACCACGGCGATCCCCACGAGCGTGCTGACGATCAGGAGCGGCGTCGGCCGCCCGCCGCGCATCCACGCGCCGTCGTCCTCGGCGGGCCTGCGCCGGCCCTTGCCCGGGCGCGGCGCCGCGCTGGGCAGCGTGGCCAGGCGGCTGTGGCCGGTGTCGCGGGACAGGTGACGCGACTGCTCGCGCAGGTCGTCGGCCGAGGCCAGCGGCCACGGCGTGGGGCCGGAGGAGGACGTGCGGCTGTCCGTGGTCAGCGGCAGGATCGGCGCGGGCTGCGGGCCGGAGTCGTCCTCGTGGTCGCCGGCGATCCGGTGCGGCCCCGGCGGCGCGCTGAAGGGCTGAGGCCCCGAGGAGCTGCCGAACGCGTCGAACCTGCCGGGCGGCGGCGACAGCTGGTCGGTCCTGTGGCCGCCCGACGGGCTGTTCAGCGAGTCGTACGGCGTCGGGTGGCCGCCCGATGGGCTGTTCAGCGGGTCGTACGGCGTCGGGTGGCCGCCCGATGGGCTGTTCAGCGGGTCGTACGGCGTCGGGTGGCCGCCCGATGGGCTGTTCAGCGGGTCGTACGGCACGCGTACCGGACCCGAGGGGGTCTCCACGATCCGCGAGGGCATCGGCCCCGACGGGTGCTCCAGCGGCGGCAGGTTCCCCTGGGCGGGCAGCGTCTCGGCAGGGCGCGGCCGGACCGAGCCGTGCGCGCGCAGCACCGCTTCCAGCATCTCGATGACCTGGTCGGAGGTCAGCCGCTCCGCCGGGTTCTTGCGCAGCAGCCCTTCGATCACCGACCGCAGCGAGCCGGCCCGCTGCGGGCTGATCGGGTCCTGCGTGAGCACCGAGCCGAGCACCGCCACGGGGTCGGGCCCCTCGTACGGAGGCCGCCCCTCGACGGCGGCGTACAGCGTCGCGCCGAACGACCACAGGTCGGCCGCCTGCGTGATCGGCTGCCCGGACAGGCGCTCCGGCGGGATGTACGCGGGCGACCCCATGAGCAGCCCGGTCTGCGTGATCGTCACGTCGCCCTCGATGGCCGCGATGCCGAAGTCCGTCAGCACCACCCGGTCCGAGGTCAGCAGCACGTTGCCGGGCTTGATGTCGCGGTGCAGGATCCCGGCGGCGTGCGCGTGCCTGAGCGCGTCGAGCACCCGGATGCCGATCTCGGCCGCCTGGATCACCGGCAGCGGCCCGCTCTGGCGTACGGCCTGCTCCAGGGACCACGCGCGGACCAGCTCCATCACGATCCACGGGCGGCCGTCCTCCTCGACCACGTCGTGCACGGTCACGATGCCGGGATGCGTCAGCCGCGCGGCCGACCTGGCCTCGCGCAGCATGCGCCGGTGCGCGACCTGCATGCCCGCGCGGTCGAGCCCGTACGGGAGGATCAGCTCCTTGACCGCCACGTCCCGGTCGAGCAGGACGTCGTGGGCGTGCCACACCATGCCCATGCCGCCCCTGCCGACCGGCGACATGAGACGGTACCGCCGGCCGATCAAGCGGCCCTGGCTCTGTGGGGCGCCGCGAGGGGCGCCTCCCTCCGGGCCGGGTCCGCTGAGCAAGCGGTCGGCTGCCATCTTCCCGCCCCCATCCCGCACTACAGCAAATTAAAGTGGTTCGTCACGATATCGGCGGGAAATGCGCAAGGGAAGCTGATCAGCCCTGACAAGGGTCCCGACCTGCGGTTACGTCGCCGTTCAACTGGCCTGTTCGGCCAGCGCCAGCAGGGCGGCGGTGAACGCCTCCACCGGCGGTTCAACCAGGCCGGCGCCCACCTGTCCGGTCCCCGCGACGCGGCCCGCTATGCCGGTGTTGACCACGGGCGGCAGGCCGGTCCTGGCGACGAGCGTCACGTCGATGCCGACCGGCGTGCCGCGGAAGCCGAGCCCCGGGATCTGGTAGGCGGGGTGCTCGGCGAGCGTGATCTCGTACATGGAGCGGGTGGCCCGCACCGCGTCGGACACCTCGCCGCCCACGAACCGCACGATGGCCGGTGAGGCCGCCATCGCGAACCCGCCCAGCCCCGACGTCTCGGTGATCGTGGAGTCGCCGATGTCCGGGTTGGCGTCGTCCGGCCCGTACGTGCCCAGATAGAGCCCGTCGGGCACGCCGGCGGGGCCGGTGAACCAGCGCCCGCCCAGCCCGGAGACCTGCACGCCGAAGTCTGTGCCGTTCCTGGCCATGGCGACGACGAGGGACGAGCCGGGCACGTCGCGGGCCGCGTCGGTGCTGACCTTGGCGGCGGCCATGGCGGGGTTGAGGAAGAAGTGGTCGTTGCCGTTGATGAAGCGCAGGATCTCCGCGGCGGCGCCGGGGACGGCCTCGACCACGGCGGGGGCCAGCTCGCGCAGCAGGAGCGAGGTGGCGGCGCGGTTGCGGTTGTGCAGCTCGTCGCCCATCTGCAGGGCCTGCGCGATCAGCGAGCGCAGGTCGACGGGCCCCGTGCGCTCCAGCGTCGCCTTGAGTGCCGGGCCGAGCACCGTGTCCATCCAGCGCAGCCGCTCCAGCACCTCAGGTCCGTAGGCGCCGTACCTGAGGACCTTGCCCAGGCCCTCGTTCAGCGAGCAGTAGGCGGTGCCGCCGTGCTCCTCGTCGCGTACCTCGAACAACCACATGGACGGGCTCACGACGCCCGCCATCGGGCCCACGGTGGCGTGCTCGTGGCACGGCCGCAATGCGATCTCGCCGGCCGCCAGCCGGCGCGCGGCGTCGTGCTCGTCGGCTGCCAGGCCCTCCAGCAGCATCGCGCCGATCAGCGCGCCGCGCATCGGGCCCGACGCGCGCTCCCAGGTGATGGGCGGGCCCGCGTGCAGGAACGTCCCGTCCTCCAGCACCTCCGACGCCCGCCGCACCCCGACCAGGTGCGGGCGCGCGGAGGTGAGCCTGCCCACGGCCAGCTCGTTGGCGGCCTGCCTACGCGGGTCGGCGAGCACCTTGGCCAGGGGCTCGGCGGTGCCGGGCAGCGGCGGGCGCCAGCTGACCGGGGTGGTCTGGACGGCCTGCGCCCTGAGCGCCTCGTCGAGCAGGCCCGCGCCGACCGTGATGACGTGGGGCCCAGCGGGTGATTGGGCGGAGAGCAGGCTCATAGGAGGCTCCTGGCGTGCCTGGCGGCCTGTGCGTTGGACGTGAACACGGCCGCGCCCGCCTCCCTGAAGGCGGCGGCCTGCCGGTGCAGGTCCTGAGGGTCGCCCTCGGTGCCGATGAGAGCGATCACGACAGTGGCGGGGGTGCGGGCGACGGCGTGCGCGAGGGAGGCGGCCGGATCGGGGTCGGCGCCGTGGCCGAGCACGACGTCCATGAGCACCAGGTCGCTCTCGTGGGCGCGGGAGAGCGCTTCCACGCGGAGCGTCGGGTCGATCATGGGGTGCGCCCGGCCCCTGGTGTAGGCGTCGTCGCCGTAGTCGACGAAGTCGCCCTGGCCGGCGACCAGCGCGGCCTCCGTGCTGAGCGTCCCGCCGGAGTAGACGCCCTTGATCGTCTTGGCCCGGCTCTGCTTCCCCGACCACGCGGGCCAGGCCGGCCACTCGGGCACGGACCTGCCGAGCGCGTGCAGGGCCCGCTCGGTCGCCTCCGTGAGGTCCATGTCCGGGAGCAGCGCGAACAGCACCGGCGTGCGCAGCCGGGCAACGGAGTCCCGTACGGTCCGCGCCACCTCGGGGGACGGCGGCTTGGAGATGAGCACGATCAGCTCGGTGGCGGGGTCCTCGTCCAGCATGCGCAGGGCACGCAGCGTGGACAGGCCGCCCACCTCGGCCGACAGGTCCCGGCCGCCCACGCCCAGCACGTGGCTGACGCCGGTGCCCGCCCAGTCGAGCAGGCACGTCACCTGCTGGGCGCCGGTGCCGGAGGCGGCCACCACGCCGACGGGGCCGGGGGTGAGGACGTTCGCGAAGCCCAGGCCGACGCCGCCGATCACGGCGGTGCCGCAGTCGGGGCCCATCACCAGGACGTCCCTGGTCTCCGCGAGCTCCTTCAGGCTGCGTTCCTGAGCCACGGGGACGCCGTCGCTGAAGATCATGACGGGGAGCCCGGCCTGGATGGCGTCCTGGGCCTCGGCGAAGGCGTACTCACCCGGGGTGGAGACGAGTACCAGGTCGGCCCCGGTCCTGGTGGCCGAGCGGGTGGTCAGCGGGGGCTGGTCCGCCGGGGTGCTCTCCGGTTGCCGGACGACGGTCAGCCGGCGGTTGGCCTCTTCGACGGCGGCCTTGGTGTCGTGTGCGCGTACGGCTATGAGGAGGTCGCCCGGGCCGGCGTCCGGGAGGGTGAAGCCCAGGTCGCGGAGGATGCCGAGGTTCAGCTCGGTGGCCATGGCGACCATGGCCGCCTCCACGCCCGACATTTCGGTCAGCGCACGACTTATGCGCATGAGGGAAACGGAGTCGTGGTACGTGCCCTTCCGTACCAGCACCGTGTCGCTGCTCATCGCGGCCCGCTCAGCGCGAGGACGGCGGACACGCCGATGGCGATCCCCTGGGCGAGGTCGGCGCCCGAGGTGTGGCCGAGGCGGTGGAGCCGGCGCAGGGCCGGCTCGAGCGCCTGCCCGCCGGCGATCCCGCGCAGCACCGCGGTCACCTCGGGACTGGCCTCGCCCCTGGCGGCGCAGTGCAGGAGCGTGGCCGAGATGGGAGTGGTACGCGTGCGCGCGTCGAACGTCACGGTCGCCGCCAGCCAGTCGGCCAGCCAGACCGCCCGGTCCGCCCCGGCCGCCGCGCCCAGGTGGCGCAGCGTCACCAGCAGGCCCGCCAGGACGTCGTCGCCGCTCGGCGTGAGCCCCGGCCCCAGGCCCACGAGCTGCTCGGCCGCCGTCACCGCCCCCAGCAGCCAGCCCTTCGCACAGCTGCCGGCCAGCAACTCGACAGCCCCGTTGCCCGTCAGACCGGGTTGCGGAGGGGCGCCGAGCCGGTTTTCGCCGGGTTCCGGCGGGTGACTCAGCTGCGCGACGGCGTACTCGAGGTCTGTCCGATCGATCCGGCCCAGCGGCGGGGCGGGATCCCACCAGCGGCGGACGCTCAGGCTCAGCGGGCCCAGCTCGATGGTGCGCTCGCCCACCGAGGCGTCGTCACCCACCGTGACGTGCGGTAGCTGGGTGGCCAGCAGCACGGAGTTGGGCAGCCGCGTGGCCGCGCCCGTGATGACGGCGATCACCGAAGGCTCCAGCTCGGTTCTGACCTCGAGATACACCCCCGCCGGGAACGCGGCGAGCACGCGTGCGGGGCGGCGCGGCGACTCCAGGACGGGGCGTACCGCCGTGCTGGCCGCCCCCGTGACGTGGATGCGGGTACGCCTCGCATGAATACTGACGGTCACCTGGCCTCCCATCCGACCTTGGACCTGACCGTAGAACGGGCGGGGAACCCTCCGTACGGAGAAATTTGCCAACAGTCAGCGGGAAGGTTGGCTCTTCCTGACAGACCGCTTCTGGAGTCACAATCGTCCACATGGAACCCCCCGTCCGCCTCGCCAGCACAGGGACGATCATTCACGGTGTCTCCGTAGGAGAGGTGCTCGGCGTCTCCACCCTCGCCGACGCCAGGCTGATCGCGGGGGAGAGCGGTCTCGGCCGCATCGTGCAGCGGCTGAACGTCATGGAAGTGCCCGACATCCTGGCCTGGGTCAAGCCGCACGAGCTGCTGCTCACCACGGGCTACCCGCTGCGCAACACGCCGCAGTCGCTCGGGCGGCTGGTGGCCGACCTGGACGAGCGCGGGCTGGCGGCACTGGCGATCAAGCTCGGGCGATACGTGGACGAGCTGCCCGAGGAGATGGTCGAGCAGGCCGACCGGCTCGGTTTCCCGCTCATCCTGCTGCCGAACGACGTCGGGTTCGACGACATCCTCAACCAGGTGCTGACGGACATCCTGAACCGCCAGGCCGCCGTGCTGGCCCGCGCCGAGGAGGCGCACCGGGCGCTCGTGCAGGTGGTGCTGGCCGGCGGCGGGCTCAACGAGGTGACCGCCGAGGTGGCGCAGCTGCTCGACGTGTCGGTGGCCGCCGTGGACGGCTCGGGCCGCGTCCTGGCCACCGCGGGCGCCGCCGAACACGTGCCGGTCCTGCGCGAGTCGATCTTCCGCGAGGGCCCGCCCCTCACTGCCGCCGCATCGGGGGCGACCGAGCCGGTCGTACGGAGTGAGGCCATGAGCACGCGGTCGTTCGCCTCGGTGCCCGTGCTGGCCGGGGGTCATCACCACGGCAGGATCGTCGCCTACAGCCCGTCCGGGACGATCAGGGACAGCGACGTCGGCATCCTCGAACGCGCCGCCACCGTCGCCGCGCTCGTCGTGACCCGGCAGGAGGCGGTCAACGCCGTCGAGAGCAAGTACCGCGCCGACTTCCTGCGCGACGTGCTCACCGGCCGGGCGGGCACGGCGGAGCGGGTCACGGCCAGGGCGCGGGCGTTCGGGTGGGACCTGTCGCGCCCGGTGACCGTGCTGGTGGCCGAGCTGGACCCGGACGGCGACGAGCGCAGCGCGCAGGACCGGCTGGTGGCGTGCTGGACGGCGGCGATGCGGCGGCACGACCCGCGCGGGGCGGTCGCGGGGTTCTCGCACGAGGTGGTGGCCGTGGTGGACGCCGCGATCGACGCCACCCGGGTGGCCAAGGACGCGGCCTCGGCCTTCGCCGACGTGCCGCCCGCCACGTTCTCCACCGGCACCTCCCGGCCGAGCCCGGGGGCGGAGACGCTGCCGGAGGCGTACTCGCAGGCTCTGAAGGCGGCCCGGGTGGGCCGCCAGCTGCACGGCCCGGGGGCGGTCGCCCACTTCGACCAGCTCGGGGTCTACCGCCTGCTGTCCCTGGTGAACGACACGGAGGAGCTGCACTCGTTCGTCCGGGAGACGCTCGGGCCGCTGGCCTTCGACGACGACGCCGAGAACGCCGACCTCCGGCGCACCCTGCAGGTGCTCCTGGAGACCAACCTCAACGTGGCGGAGACGGCCCGGCGGCTGCACTTCCACTACAACACGCTGCGCTACCGGATCGGCAAGCTCGAGCGCCTGCTCGGCAACTTCACCGACGACCCCCACCTGCGCCTCAACCTCACCCTGGCCCTGCACGTGCTGCGGATGCGGGGGATCTAGGGTTGGGGCTGTGGACTTCGAACTGCGCTCCGAGTACATCCCGCTGTGTGACCTGCTGAAGTACTGCGGGATCACGGAGACGGGCGGGATGGCCAAGCAGCTGATCGCCGAGGGTCTTGTGCTGGTGGACGGCGAGGTGGAGCTGCGCAAACGGGCCAAGATCCGCGCGGGTCAGGTCGTCAGTGGAGAAGGCTTCTCGATCCGGGTGGAGTAGCGGGGACCTGTTTACTCGACGGGTCCGTTTACCACCGGCCGCAGCACTGGAACTGACCTCACACCCAAGCCGATCTCGAGTGCGCGAGCTTTTCACTGGTCCTGCGCGTAGATTTGGCAGATCATGCCCGTGTAGCACCGTCCCGGCGGGCCTAATGTGCCCGCAACGGAACGTGTCGCCAGCGAAACGCCCAGTACAAGAGGGGCTCTCATGGTTTTGGGATGGACCAAACACGGTGATGGCAAGCACCTGGCGCCCGGAGAGGTGGTCAGGCCGGACGAACGGCTGAGCTGGCCCAGGATGGTGGGGTTCGGGGCGCAGCACGTGATCGCCATGTTCGGCGCGACGTTCGTCTTCCCCCTCGTGATGGGGCTGGACCCGAACGTCGCCGTGATGATGTCAGGCGTCGCGACGATCCTGTTCCTGCTGATCGTGAAGGGCAAGGTGCCCAGCTATCTCGGCACCAGCGCGTCCTTCGTGGGCGGGGTGTTCGCCATCAGGGCGGCGGCGGGCGGTGACACCGCGGGCGCGGACGCGATCGTGACCGGCGCCATCCTGGTCGCCGGGTTCGTGCTGGCGCTGGCCGGACTGGCCATCCACTTTCTCGGCGTGCAGATCATTCACCGTATCTTCCCGCCGGTGGTCACCGGCGCGGTCGTGATGCTGATCGGGTTCGGGCTGGCGTTCGTGGTGGCGGACGTCTACTGGCCGCAGGACCACTGGGTCGCTTTCATCACGATGCTGGTCACGTTCCTGGTGATCGTGCTCTTCAAGGGGTTCACCGGGCGCATCGGGATCCTGATCGGGCTGGTCTTCGGGTTCGTGCTCTCGTGGGTGCTGGACAGGACCGCGGGGCCCATCACGTCGGTGCTGCCGGGGGCCAATCTGCGGGACGCCGCCGGGGCCAGTTGCCCCGTCGAAGGTACGTACTGCGTGGCCACGGCCTTCCCGCATGATCGGGTGGACTTCGCGTCCGTGGCGAGGGCGGAGTGGTTCGGCCTGCCGGACTTCCACGCCCCCGACTTCAAGACCTCGGCCGTGCTGCTGGTGCTGCCCGCCGTCATCGCGCTCATCGCCGAGAACATCGGGCACGTCAAGGCCGTCGGCGAGATGACCGGGGCCGACGTCGACCCGTACGTGGGCCGGGCCGTGGTGGCCGACGGCGTGGGCACCATGGTCGCCAGCGCGGTCGGCGGGTCGCCCACGACCACGTACGCCGAGAACATCGGCGTCATGGCCGCCACCAAGGTCTACTCGACCGCCGCCTACTACATCGCCGCCGTCATCGCCATCCTCTTCGGCCTCTGCCCCAAGTTCGGCGCGCTGGTCGCGGCCACGCCGGACGGCGTGCTGGGCGGCGTCACGGTCATCCTGTACGGGATGATCGGGCTCCTCGGCGCCAGGATCTGGATCGAGAACAGGGTGGACTTCGCCGATCCCGTGAACATGGTTCCGATCGGTGCGGGCATCATTCTGGCCATCGGACCTGTGAACCACTTCATCGGCGGCGACTTCACCCTGGAGGGGATCGCGCTCGGCACCATCGTGGTGCTGGGCGGATATCACCTGCTGCGGGCCATCGCCGGCCGCGCCGCCGAGCCGGTCAGGAGCGAGGCCGGGTGAAGCCGCCGCCGTTCGAGTACCACGCTCCCCGCGACCTCGGCGAGGCGCTCAGGACGCTCGCCGAGGTGGGCGGGAAGGTGCTGGCCGGAGGGCAGAGCCTCATCCCCATGCTCAACATGCGGCTGGCGGCTCCGGCGCATCTCGTCGACATCAACCGCCTCCAGGAGCTGCGGGTCCTGGAGACGACGGAAGACGGTGTCCGGGTGGGGGCGGCGGTCAGGCACGCGGAGGTGGAGCGGGCCGAGGCGCATCCGCTGCTCAGCCGGGCGCTCAAGCTGGTCGCGCACCCCGTGATCAGGAACCGGGGGACCGTGGTGGGCAGCCTCGTGCACGCCGATCCGGCCGCCGAACTGCCCGCGGTGCTGGCCGTGCTGGGCGGATCCGTACGAGTGGCCCGCTGGGAAGGCCCGGTACGCGACGTGGGCGCAGAGGAGTTCTTCGTCGGGCCCATGGAGTCGGCGGTCCAGCCGGGCGAGCTGGCCGTGTCGGCATATTTCCCGGCATTGGGGGCGCGTACCGGGGCAGCATTCGAGGAGGTGGCCAGGCGGCACGGCGACTACGCGCTGGCGGGGGTCTGCGCCGTCGTGACGCTCGACGAGGACGGCGACCTCGAAGCCGCCAGGCTCGCCTGCATCGGCGTCGGCCCCGTGCCGGTCGTCGTGGACGTGACCGACAGCCCCGCGGACGCGGCGCGGGTCGTACGGGAACGGGTCGAACCGGAGGACGACATCCACGCGTCGGCCCACTACCGCCGCCACCTCGTGGGCGTGCTGGCCGAGCGGGCGCTGCGGAACGCGACCAGGGAGGCTGGGGCTCGTGGAGCATGAGATCACGCTCGTCGTGAACGGCACCGCGAGGCGGGTCCGCGTGCCCGCCCGCCGCCTGCTGTCCGACTGCCTGCGCCACGACCTC
The DNA here is from genome assembly GCF_040137845.1 of Nonomuraea sp. B19D2. Lineage (NCBI taxonomy): Bacteria > Bacillati > Actinomycetota > Actinomycetes > Streptosporangiales > Streptosporangiaceae > Nonomuraea > Nonomuraea sp. B19D2. The sequence goes on from NZ_JBEFAK010000014.1 coordinate 260,107, forward strand.
GGCCTGACCGGCACCCACGTCGGCTGCGAGCACGGCGTCTGCGGCTGCTGCACCGTGCTGCTCGACGGCCAGCCGGTACGGTCGTGCCTGACGTTCGCGGTCAGCGTGGACGGCGCCGAGATCACCACCGTGGAGGGACTGGCTCGCGACGGGTCTGAGCGACCGAGCCGCCCCCACGGAGTGGAGGCCATGAGCGCAGTGCAGCGGGCGTTCGCCGAGTGCCACGGGCTGCAGTGCGGGTTCTGCACGCCGGGGTTCCTGTGCACGGTGACCGCCATGCTGCGGGACAACCCGGCGCCCACCGACGAGGAGGTGCTCGAGGGCATCTCCGGCAACCTGTGCCGGTGCACCGGCTACCAGAACATCGTCAAGGCCGTCCACCGGGCCGCCGAGCTGCTGGCGGAGGAAGCATGACGACGAGGCTGTTCGGGGAGCCCGTGCAACGGCGGGAGGACCCCAGGCTGCTCACCGGGCAGGGCCGCTACCTCGACGACCTCGGGCGTGACGCGCTGGCCGCCGCGTTCGTGCGCTCGCCGCACGCGCACGCCCGCATCCGGGACATCGACGTGGCCCCCGCGCTCGACGTGGAGGGGCTCGTCGCCATCTACACCTGGGAGGACCTGCCCGAGCGGGTCGGCAGGGCGCTGCCGCTGCTGATCCCGCACCCGGCGCTCACGCACGGGCGCACCGCGTACCCGCTGGCCAGGGACGTCGTCAGGCACGTCGGCGAGCCGGTGGTCATGGTCGTGGCCACGGACAGGTACGCGGCCGAGGACGCCTGCGCGCTCATCGAGGTCGACTACGAGTCGCTCAAGCCGGTCGTCGGCCCGGAGGAGGCGGTGCAGGGCGCCCAGCTCGTGCACGAGGACGTGCCGGGCAACGTCGGCGCGCACCTCGTCCAGGAGGTCGCGGGGGCCGACGGGCGCGGCGCGCGGGAGGCGATCGAGACCGCGCCGCACACGCTCGCCTTCCGCCTCGACATCGAGCGCAGCGCCAGCATGCCCCTGGAGGGGCGCGGCGTGTACGCCCGCTGGGACGGCAGGGACCTGCGCGTCTACTCCAGCACCCAGACCTCCACCAGCGTCCGCATGGCCGTGGCCGCCGCCCTGGAGCTGCCGCTGCCGCAGGTCGAGGTGATCGCGCCCGACGTGGGCGGCGGCTTCGGAGTGAAGATCGTTCACCCGTGGCCCGAGGAGGTGCTGGTGCCGTGGGCCGCCATGGCGCTCGGGCGGGAGATCAAGTGGACGGAGGACCGCAGGGAGCACTTCGTCTCGTCCGCCCACGAACGCGGCCAGGTGCAGTACGTACGGGTCGGCTTCGACGACGACGGCCGCGTGCTCGGCCTGGACGTGACGATCCTGCACGACCATGGCGCCTACACGCCGTACGGCATCATCGTGCCGATCGTCACCTCGACGCAGCTCCTGGGGCCGTACAAGATCGGGGCATACCGGGTCGAGTTCACCGCCGTCTACACCAACACCGTGCAGGTCACGCCCTACCGGGGAGCCGGCAGGCCGCAGGGCGTGTTCTGCATGGAGCGGACCATGGACAAGATCGCCCGGCACCTCGGCAAGGACCGGACCGAGGTGCGCGAGGCCAACTTCATCGGGCCCGACGAGTTCCCGTACGACCAGGGGATGACGTTCCAGGACGGGCGGCCGCTGATCTACGACAGCGGGAACTATCCGGAGATGCTCCGCATGGTCAAGGAGCTGATCGGCTGGGACTCCTTCGAGAGACGCCCCGGCCGGGGCATCGGCGTCGGCTGCTACGTCGAGGGCACCGGCGTCGGCCCGTACGAGGGCGGGCACGTGCAGGTGACCTCCGACGGGCGGGTGCACGTGTCCACCGGGCTCACCTCGCAGGGGCAGGGGCACGAGACGGCGTTCGCGCAGATCGCCGCCACCGAGCTGGGGGTGCCGATCGAGCGGGTGAGCGTGGTGACCGGCGACACCCGCAGGTTCGGGTACGCGGTGGGCACGTTCGCCTCGCGGGCGGCCGTCGTCAGCGGCAACGCCATCGCGCTGGCCTGCAGGAAAGTACGCGAGAAGGCGCTGCGGATCGCCGCCGACGCGCTGGAGGCCGACCCGGCCGACCTGGAGATCACCGACGGGATGGTGCACGTCACGGGCGTGCCGACCGCGTCCATCCCGCTGTCCACGGTGGCGGTGCTGGCCAACCCGCTGCGGTACGCCTTCGACGACGAGACCGCGAAGGCGACCCAGTTCGCCGGCACCACGTCCCCCGACCGGCCGCCGGTCGCCGAGGGCGAGGAGCCGGGGCTGGAGGGGCGCGGCTACTACTCGCCGATCAGGTCCACGTTCGCGTCCGGCATGCACGCGGCGATCGTCGAGACCGACCCGGAGACCGCTGAGGTCAAGGTGGTGCGGTACGTGGTCGTGCACGACTGCGGCCGGCTGATCAACCCCATGATCGTGGAGGGCCAGATCCACGGGGGAGTGGCGCAGGGCATCGGCGGCGCCCTCTACGAGCGCATGGTGTACGACCCGCACGGCCAGCTCGTCAACGCCTCCTTCATGGACTTCCTCATGCCGTACGCCACCGAGATCCCGCACATCGAGACCGCCCACCTGGAGACGCCCTCGCCGCTCAACCCGCTCGGCATCAAGGGCGCGGGCGAGGCCGGCGTGATCCCCGTCTCGGCGGTCATCGCCTCGGCCGTCGAGGACGCCGAGGGCATCCCCATCGACCGCATGCCGATCTCGCCCTCCGAGCTCTTCGACCTGCGCGGCTCCCGCGCGGAGTGACGTGTACGCCCTCAGCGGCTGCGAGACGAGCTGCAACCCGGGACGATGCCGCTGACCGGCTCAAGGGCGCGGGCTGGATGCTGCCGGTGACTGCGAACCTCGCCGGCGACGGGGTTCGGTCCGGGCGCGAGACGGGGCCGGACCGACGCCCTGATGCTTGTAGTGCCCCATCCTTCCGTTCCCGCTCATCCCGCCCTGCCTGGCGCCTGATGTCGGGCATCAGATCATGAAGTCAGCTGAAGAACTTGCACAAAGCGTGTCCCATCTCCGATCATGAGGACTTGTCAGACGTGATCGACAACCGGTGGATCTGGTTGGTCGAGATGCAGGGTGACTCTGTTGGGACCAATTCCCGCTAAGTGTGTGGTCCCGTCGCAGGCCGGACCGCACTTTCTCGCTTTCGTATCGTGAGAGGAATCGAGCGCTCGTGGACGAGCAGGAGGTCGAAGGCTCTCCAGGGAAGGCGGCCCCGGCTGCTCGGCCCGCGACATTCCGCGAGGTCTTCGGCGTCTCGGAATACCGCTATCTGTTCACAGCGGCAGTGTTGTCCTGGATCGGTGACTACTTCGCCAGGGTGGCTGTCGCCGTTCTGATCTTCAGTGACACCGGCTCCGCACTGCTGTCCGCCGCAGGCTTCGCCGTCAGCTACCTGCCCTGGGTGGCGGGAGGGCCCGTGCTGGCCGCGCTCGCCGAGCGGTACCCATATCGGCGCGTCATGATCCTTTGTGATGTGGGCCGGCTCGCCCTGGTCGCCCTCATGGCCCTGCCCGGACTGCCGTTGCCGGTGCTGCTCCTCCTGTTGCTCACCTCCTCGCTGCTCACGCCCCCGTTCCAGGCGGCCCGTTCGGCGATGTTGGCGCAGATCCTGACCGGAGACCGCTACGTCATGGGTCTTTCGGTGCAGAACACGGCGGGCCAGGCGGCTCAGGTGGCGGGGTATGCGCTCGGGGGAGTGATTGCCGCCGTCGATGCGCATGTCGCGCTGCTGATCAACGCGGCGACCTTCGGGGCTTCGGCGCTACTGCTATGGCGCGGTGTGCGGCCCCGTCCTGTGGGCACGACCGCGGCGCCTCGCCGGTCGCTGCTGAAGGAGACGGGTGACGGCATCAAACTCGTGTTCGGGCATCGGGTCATGCGGCCGATCGCCCTGGTGGTGTTCAGCATGGTCGCGATCCAGATCGTGCCGGAAGGGCTGGCCGCCGCATGGTCGGCAGAGCTCGGCGGCGGCTCGCACACCGCGGGCCTGCTGATGGCGGCGATGCCGATCGGCAACGTCATCGGTGCCTTCTTCGTACGAGTGATGGTGCCGGCGCGGCGGCTGAAGCTGATCAAGCCGGTACTGCTGATGAGCCCACTTTTCCTGATACCTGCCCTTGCGGATCCTCCGGCCATTGTCGTGTTCTTCCTGGGGGTCTGTACCGGTGTCACCGCCACGGTGATGGTGCCACTCAACGGGCTGTTCACGAGTGTCCTTCCGAGCGACTTCCGCGCCCGCGCGTTCGGGATCATGCAGGGGGGCATACAGATCTCGTTCGCCACCGCCGTGCTCACCTCGGGCGCACTGGCGGAAATCTTTCCGGTGCCGGTCGTGGTGGGAGTGTGGGGCGTCTGCGGCCTGGTCCTGATGGCTGTCGCGGTACGAACCTGGCCGCGGACCGTAGTCATCGACGCCGAGGTGTCCCGCGCCGCAGACCTCAACCGCCAGAGCTCTTCCCTCCCGGTCGCGTAGCGAAGCCCTGACCTCTTGCGCCGTCCGGTTGCCGGACCTCCAACCGGTACGACGAGGAACCCACGAGCCGACCACCTCGTCGGGGACGGTGGGCCAGGCCGCCAACGCGGTCCTTGCGCCTTGGCTGCTGCCGTCGACGATGAGTTCGCGGATGATCTCGTCCAGGGCGGCGAAGACGGGTGAGAAGGGCTCGAACGGCACCTTCACGGCGCGTTTCTCACCGTGATGCCAGGCAGGGGAAGGACCGATTCACCGCCCTGCAGGGCGAGCCGGCGGAAGAACCCTAGGATTCCGGCCAGCCCGGTCGCCAGCGAGGCGCCGCCAGCCTCGCCCGGATCCTTGATGAAGACCGGATGGTCGACCGGACCGGCGCTGCGCAGCAGCATCTGCACGGCAACGGCGTATGCCGCGTCCCAGCGCCGTGGATCCCCGTCGAGAACGGCGAGATCGATGAGCGCGTTGCCGATGCCGGCCGCGCCGCAGCACTGATCGAGTACGCCGATCCGGGGCAAGAAGAGCTCCATCGCCGTGCCGATGCCTCTTGCGAGGTCGGCCAGAGCCGGATCGTTGACCGCCGCGCCTGCGCGGAGCAGCGTGTGCGCTATGCCGGCCAGGCCCCGGCACCAGGAGAGAGCGAGCGGCGGCGCGGATCGCTCGCGCGCATGCCGTGCCCACATTTCGGCGTGTTCGGCCAGCCGGTCGGTGCGTTTGACGGCCTCCGCCAGCAGACGATGGTCTCCGATACGCGCACCAGCGCTGATCAGCAGCTCGATGACGCCCGCCTGGCCGTACGCCAGCCCCATTGATGAGTCGACGGACGCCCAGCGGCGCGGCGGGTCACCGTCGGCCTTCGGGCCGAGTCCGCCGTCGCTCATGGCAGACTCCGCGCATCGCCGGACGACGGCAAGATGGGCTGGGTCGGCGTCGTGCTGCGACAGCAGTAGGTGGCCGATCCCGACACCGGCGGCCCCGGTGATCAGCCCGGGCCCTTCCGGTTTCCACTCCACGCCCGGCACGTACGGACCGCGATACTCATCGGGTGGTGCGATGCCGTGGTCGCGCGCTCGGATCAGGAAGACGTCGACTCCTGTCCGGCCGTGAAACAGACCTGGTGGCAGGTGAGGAGGCATGGCACGGACAGTGACGGCCGCCAGATCGTGCACGCAGTCGGCGACACCTGGCACGTCCAGATGTTCCAGCAGTTCAAGGCCGATGCCCGCAGTCCCGTCGTGGACATCGGTGCTGTACGCGAGTGTCGGCGGGTCGGCCAGGATTCGACGTGTCTGGGCGAGCAGGTCGGTGAGAACGCTTCCGGCGATGTCCGCGGCGAGTTCGGGGGTGACGTTCGGCGGTGCAGGCAGGCGCCGGGATCGTTTCGCGCTGTCCTCGGTGGTGCGCCGGATGGAGATCTCCCCGGTCGCGAGCCGCCGCAGTGCGGTTCGGGCGGCGGCTCCGTCGCCGAGCAGGTCCGCGATGATGCCGATCAACCCGGTCGGCTCCTCGCCATAGGCGGATCGAATGGCCTGGAGCGCGCGCCGACGAGGCAGATCGAAGTCATCGCCCAGCGTGACCGGCCGCAGGAACCGCGTCGCGAACAGCAGCGTCATGGCGAGGGCGTGAAGGTCGTCGGTGTCTCGTGGCGGCTCGTCGCGCCGCTGCCGCGCCGGCGCATAGCCATCTGTCCCGCCAGGGAGGTGCAGGCCGTCGTAGCCGGCCACGCCGAAGTCGACGACGCTGACCCGGTCACCGTCGATTACCACGTTCCTCGGTGAGAGGTCGCGCATGACGACGCCGCGGGCATGAAGATCGAGGAGGATCTCGGCGAGTGGCCTGGCGAGCGTTTCGAGGGAGCGCCGATCGCCGGTGCCATGATGCGAATCGATCGGATAAGGACCGTTCTGGGCGACGTCCTCAAAGAGATTGACCGGGCCGACGTCGGAAGTCACCAAGAACTCGTCCTGGCCGTGCCGGAAGTGATCCAGAAATCGCGGGACACCAGGGCAATCCTTGAGTGCCTGCAGGACGCGGCGTTCGTTGCGCAGACGCATGCGGATGTCACCCGAGGTCGCATGTTCGTCCACCAGAGCGCGGGCCTGCTTGACCACGACGTTCGTCCCGTCGCGCTGATCGACGGCGCGGTAGACGTTGCCGCGCGCGGATTCGAAGATTCCCGTGACGACCCGGTAGTGGTGGCCGAGAACGGTCGGTTCCTCCAGGGTGGTCTCTTCACCCGCGCGCAGGCCGGTGAACGGATCGACGACCCAGGTCGGCTGTACATAGCGCAGGGCGGCGATCCCCTCGAACTCTTCGCCGCCGGGCCCATCGATCCGGGCGACGAACCGTCCTCGCGCGTCAGAATCCCCGGCCCTTTTGAAGGGGCCATATCGGTAGTACACAGGTGAGGCCTGGTCCACTCGCCGGTCGCTGAGCACTCGCGGCCCCTGGTGGCCGCGCAGGAGTTCGGCCAGCTGGAGGCCGAGCTCACGGACACGTCGCTGGTCGGGATAGATCGTGAACGCCTTGCCGACGCTCGCCGGAGCGGCGTATCCGTCGTTCAGCCTGTCGAGGACCCGGTGCGAGCGTGCGAGCTTGAACACGCAGCCCTCGGCGAGAAGCACGGGAATAAGTTTCTCGACCAGCTCCGAGTAGGTTGCCGACCGAGAGGAGACATGCAATTTCCAGCCGTGCTCGAGCAGGGGGACACCATCGGGATATACCGTGAGCCACGTCGGTCCGAGGTGTATTCGATGGCCGGTCCGTACATGCTCTCCGACGATCTTCTCGATGGCTTCGGAGTCGCCTGCCGCCATATCAGACATTGACGCCAATACGCCAGGAAAGCATGCCGGACCTCTTTCGCTAGGAGTTCAGCACGGCCTCGTCGGCCACACTCGGCCAGGTGCTGTCATCCGCTCTTGACCAGCTGCTGTCGGCTGCCAGCGACCAGCCTGAGTCGGCCTGCAGCCGCCCGTCCTGCGCCGTGACGGTCTCAGGGAAGTCGACGGTCGGCTCCAGCACGTGGCTTCCTGCTTCACGGGGTTCCAGAGTAAGCAGTTCGTTCAACGTAACTCCGTCCTCATCTGCGCCGCTCTGGCGATTTAGGCGATCTTAGCTTGTTTAGCATGTGATGATCTCTGTCTCAACGCTTGACTTTTGGAAGTCGACGTGGCGCCGCTCTCGTCACCCGCCACAGTGAGCGACCGGCCGCTCGTAAACGGCCCCCACCGCACCGGTCCCGACCGCGGGAACAGCGCTCGGGCAGCTCGTGCACACCTCTTCATGTCGCCTCGGTCATCGAGGACGGAAGGCATCGAGATCGACCACATCTTGATCTCCCCGTCCGACGTTCGAGTTGCGTACGATCAACAAGTGACCCGCGCTCCCGATACCGGTCTGACCGCTTTCCCCGCCGTCCCAGCCGACGTCCGGTTGATCGACCTGGCCTGGAACGCGCTCACCGAGGTCCCGGAATGGGTGGCCGGGCTCGCCTCACTGGAGGAGCTGCGGCTCGACGGCAACCGCCTGCGCCGGCTGCCTGATCTGTCCGGGCTCGCCGCGCTGCGGGCGCTGCACCTCGACGGCAACGAGCTGACGTCCTTCCCGAGCTGCCCGCCGCAGCTGGAGACGCTCTTCCTGTACGGCAACCGCGTCGCCACGCTCCCCGACCGGCTGCCGCCGGCGCTCCGGCACCTGGCCGTCGGCGGGAACGGGCTCACAGAGGCGCCCGCGGCGCTGTGGAAGCTGACCGGACTGCAATCGCTCAACCTGGCCGAGAACGCGCTCACCGAGATCCCCGCGGCCATCGGCTCGCTGACCCGCCTGCGCATGCTCGACCTGGGCCACAACCGGCTCACCGAGATCCCGCCCGAGCTCGGCGACCTGCGCCTCACCGACTACCTCTACCTCAGCGACAACCTGTTCACGCAGGTCCCCGAGTCGATCGGACGGCTGGACCGGCTCGCCTATCTCAACCTCACCGACAACCGGCTCACCTGCCTGCCCGGCATGATCGGCGGCATGGCCTCGCTGGTGGAGCTGCGGCTCTACAACAACCGGCTGGAGGATCTCCCCGGCACGATCGGCGGGCTGGCGCGGTTGCGGGAGCTGCACCTGCAGGGCAACCGGCTGACCAGGTTGCCCGCCGAGGTCGCCGGGCTCGGCGAGCTGCGGGTGCTGGATCTGCGCAACAACCGCCTGCGAGAGCTGCCCGAGGCGATGCCGCCCAAGCTCAGCCACCTCGACCTGCGGAACAACCGGCTGCGCGAGCTGCCGGAGTCCCTGGCCGGGCTGACCGCCCTGGAAAAGCTCGACCTGCGGTGGAACAAGCTCGACGGCGATCCCGAGGTGCTGCGGACGTTGACCGCGCGCGGTTGCGTGGTCCTGCGCTGAACCAGGACGGCAGGTCGCTGAACCGGCCCGGCAGGCCCTGCGTACCTCCGCACATGACGACATTTCCACGTCTGGCCGCTTTCGCGCTGCTGGCCGGACTGGTCGCCGGCTGCTCCTCAGAGGGCTGGGGCGACTACGTCGCAGCAGGCGATAACCAGAAGGCCGCCGCGCCCCTGACCGTCGAGCAGTTGTCCGCCAAGGTCGGCTGCAAGCCGAAGATGCAGGTCGAGGCCGCCGACCTGCGTACCGGCTACTGCAAGACCAAGGCCGGGCAGTTCTTCGTCAACACGTTCGCGAGCGAGAAGCTCAAGGACGAGTGGATGGACCGCGCGCCCGAGTACAACCCGCACCTGGTCGGCCCGCGCTGGACGGTGCTGGGGCCGCTCGAGGTGCTGGAGCAGCTGAAGGATCCGCTCAGCGGCGACCTGCACCTGATGGACCACAGGGTCTCCCAGACGCCGGCGCCGAAGTAACCAACCGGTATGGGCTGAACCGGGGTCGGGAGGCCTGCGTACCTCCGCACATGACGACACTTCCACGTCTGGCCGCTTTCGCGCTGCTGGCCGGACTGGCCGCCGGCTGCTCCTCCGAGGGCGGAGGCGGCCATGTCGCAGCACAGCGGGGCGACGCCGCCCCCCTCACCGTCGAGCAGCTCGCCGCCAAGGTCGGCTGCAAGCCGAAGATGCAGGTCAACGCCGCGGAGATCCGTACCGGCTACTGCAAGACACCCGACGGCGAGTTCTTCGTCACGACGTTCAAGAGCCAGGCGGGCAAGGACGCCTGGATGGACGCCGCCCCCGAGTACAACCCGCACCTGGTCGGCAAGCTCTGGACGGTGCTGTCCAGCCGCAAGGTGCTCGACCTGCTCAAGGAGCGACTCGGCGGCGACCTCCACCTCACCGACCACCGGACGAAGCAGATGAAGACGATCGGTTGATGAGAAAGCTGCAAAACGGACTGCCGCTACGGCCTCGGCCATGGACGACAGTGGTGCGGCAGGCTGTTGAGCAGGTTTCTTATCAATGTTTCTCTGTGCTGATCGGTTGCGACTGAGGGTAAGCGGGCGGTAATGTTCAGTCACCGCCGGGTGTCTGACTGGCGCCCGGTCCCCGCCCCCCTTGGTGTGCGCACCAACGGGACAGTGTCCGGCGGGGCGGTGGCCCAAGAGCCGCACTCCCTCCAGGAATGCGGAGTCAGGCCCCGACAGCGCGGCTTTCAACCACGGTCCGCCCGGCCCCCCGGACGGACGCGGCATCGGCTTCCACCGGATCGCATCCCGACCTCGGTCGGTACGCGACGAGGCTACGCTGATGTCCGTTTTGCTCAGGTAAACACAGGGAGCCGAAGACGCTTGAAGCCGACGCCACGCGCCTGCGCGCACATCTAGCGCAGGTCCTCGCCGAGGAAGGCCAGCTCGCGGATCCGGCGTGGCGGAAGGCAGTGGAGATGGTGCCCCGGCACCGGTTCGTGCCCGGCTTCTATCTGGATGCCGAGGAACGTACTCAGGAGGGGCTGACCATCTGGCAGCCGGTCACCGCCGAGCGCGACTATGACCGGTGGTTGGCCGCCACCTACTCCGACATCACTCTCATCACCCAATTCGATGGAGAAGAACCCGACTGGTTCACGTCCAGGGAGATGGTGTGCGGGTGATCAAGCCCTTGGACTGGTACGGGTGAGATCCATGTGACAAGAGACGGCCACTCCGTAATCCTTCGATTCGCTCACATCAACACGAAGGGGACGAAG
>NZ_JBEFAK010000140.1:0-1656 GCF_040137845.1 Nonomuraea sp. B19D2
GCAATGCCGGTGAGTTAAGGCATTTGCGCAGGTAGCGAGTGCTTTCGCTGGTGTTGGGCGTAGCTGGCCTCAGCGCGGATCGTCGCGATTTGGTGACGGATAGTGCGTTGGCTCGCCTGAGCAACGAAGCCCTCGATAGGACAGCGGTCGACCAAGATCGCTTTATTGTCCTTCCGAGGAGCTTCGTTGCTCGCTCAGTTTGCCACGCCCAGATCATCTGTAGAGGAGGCTCCGGATCGGCCGATGTGCTCGGTCGGGCTCGGGGTCCTGACCGATGAAATCCCGCCGGAGTTCGTCGATGAGGTTGTCGAGCTGTCGGGTTGTCGCGAGAAGCGGCATCGGCTGCTGCCCGCGCGGGCGGTGGTGTACTTCGTTTTGGGGTTATGCCTGTTCAGCGGCGCCGACAGCGCGGCACCGCCGGGATACCGGTCGGTGATGAGGTGGCTCACCAACGGCCTACGGCATCTGCATGGGCTGGCGTTGCCGACCAGTTCGGCACTGACCAAGGCCAGGCAGCGGCTCGGGTCCAAGCCCCTTGAGTTGCTGTTCGATCTGCGGCGCGGGCCACTGGCCGGCCCGGGCACGAAGGGCGCTTTCGCGTTCGGGCTTCGCCTGGTCGCTTGGGATGGTACCGGCCTGGATGCGGCCGACACCCCCGAGAACGCGGCCGAGTTCGGGGTCACACAGGGCGGAAATCCACAGGTTCGGCTGCTGGCGCTGATCGAATGCGGCACCCATGCGCTGATCGATGCCGCCTTTGACGGTGTCACCAAGGCCAGCGAGCACAAGCTCGCGCGCAGGCTCCTGCACGCGCTCAACGCGGGCATGCTCCTGCTGGCCGACCGGAACTTCGCCGGCCACGAACTGTGGGGCATGGTCACCGCGACCGGATCCGACATGCTGTGGCGGATCAAGAAGAACCTGGTGTTCCCCGCGGTCGAGATCCTGCCGGATGGTTCGTTCCTGTCCATCATGCCCACCCCGGCCGAGAACCTGCGGCACGGCATCGCCCGAGCACGCGGCCGCAGCCTTGGACGGACACCGCACGGCCACCTCGTCCGGATCATCGAATACACCGTCACGATCAAGACAGCGGACGGCCGCACGAGGACCGAACCGTTCCGCCTGGTCACCACCCTTCTCGATCACGAACAAGCGCCCGCAGCCGAGATCGCAGCCGTCTATCACGAGCGCTGGGAGATCGAGAACGGGTACGGCGAACTCAAGACCCGACTCCGCGGAGCGGCGTTCATCCTGCGCTCCAAGCTTCCCGAACTCGTCTGCCAGGAACTGTTCGCGCTGCTCGCCGTCTACCAAGCGCTGTGCACGCTGAAGTGCGAAGCGGCCCTGGCCGTCGGCATCGACCCGGACCGCGTTTCCTTCACTGTGACGGTCCGCGTCGCTCGCGACCACGCGGTCAGTACATCAGCAAAACCCGCCCAAGCCCGCCGCAACGCTGTCCGCGACATTCTCGACGACCTGCTTCCACGTCGTCGCGACCGTCAGTGCGAGCGCGTCAAGAAGCCAGCCAAGAACACCTTCCCGACCAAGAAGCGTGACACTGCGCAGCCGGCCACCAAGGCCAGCTACAAGATCAAAATCTTGAGAAAGGCGCCTTCACCAGCGCAAATGCCCTAACTCACCGGCATTAATGCC
>NZ_JBEFAK010000141.1:0-1593 GCF_040137845.1 Nonomuraea sp. B19D2
CTCCTGGTCCGAAAATCAGACATTCGCCAGGCAGGCGGCAGCGAACCTCACGTGTTGATTCAGAGCGGAGTGGTGCGGGCCGCGACGTTCAGGTAGTTAGTTCGAGAGTGACGCGGTAGCCGAGGGCTTCGAGCTCGCGGATGTGGTTACGCTTCTTGCGGTCGGGGTTGATGCGTCGGGCATAGAAGTCGGCGCCGAGATCGATGAAGTGCGCATCAGGGTCGGACAGCAGATGCCAGATGATGACCAGGATGGAGCGGCCGACCGCGACGATGGCGCGCTTCTTTCCCTTGCGCCGGACAACCCGGCGGTAGCGCTCGCCCAGGAAGGTGTCGGTGCGGCCGACCACGACCGCGGCTTCGCCGAGGGTGCGGGCCAGATAGCGGTTGCCGTGCCCGGTGGAGTTCTTCCCCTTGCGCTTGCCGGCCGACTCCTTGACCCCCGGCGCGAACTTCGCCCAGGACGTCAGGTGCGCGGCGGTGGGAAAGCGGCTCATGTCCACGCCAATCTCAGCGATGATCGCGTGCGCCGCGGTCAGGCCGATCCCAGGGATCTCATCCAGTCGCTCGACCGCCGCGACGAACGGTGTGATCTGTTGGGTGATCTTCTCATCCAGAGCGGCGATGTCGGCATTGATCGCATCCACCCGGGCCAGCATCGTGGCCAGCAGGAACGCATGGTGATCGGAGAAACGGCCGGTGAAGGCTTCCTCCAACGCGGGGATCTTTCCGCGCAGGCTGGAGCGCGCGAGTTGGGCCAGCGTCTTGGGGCTGCGCTCTCCGCGGATCAGGGCGGCCATCATGGCGCGGCCGGAGACGCCGAAAATGTCGGAGGCCACCACGCTCAGTTTGATCTGCGCGTCCTCCAGCAGCTTTTCCACCCGCTGCTTCTCGGCGGTGCGGACCTGCACCAGGTCGACCCGGTAGCGGGTCAGGTCGCGCAGTATCCGGATCGCTGGCGGCGGCACGAAGCTGGGCCGCAGCATCTGGCGTTCGGCGACCTTGGCCAGCCAGACCGCGTCCAGTTTGTCGGTCTTCGGGCGGCCGGGCAGGTGCTTGACGTCGCGGGCATTGACCAGCCACACCTCGAAGCCTTGCGCCTCCAGCAGGTAGAACACCGGTTTCCAGTAGTCGGAGGTGGCCTCCATCACCACGCGGGTGACGCCCAGGCAGCGCAGCCGATCGCTCATCGACAGCAGCGACCGCGTCATCGTCGCGTACGTCTGCACCTCCTGCAACCGCCTGTTTGGATTCTCATCGTCGGGGACACGGGCGCAGCACACCAAGGTGGCCTTGCCGACATCCAGCGCGGCGACCCTTTCGATGATCTCTTCGCTGTCGGGGGTCTGGGCGAGCATCAGGGCCTCCTTGCCGTCGGGAGCTTGGGATTGGTTGCCCGCAGGAGCCGCAAGGGGACGGTAGCGAATCTGATCCGCGTGCTCGAAGCAACAGTGAAAGGCCCACAAGCGCGGCTCCCGGCGTCCGACTAAAGCACGGCCTGAACGACCAAGGAGATACGACGTCAGCGGGCAACCACCCCGATTTTCAGGCCAGAACGGCCTCCTCCACCAGGGGAGATCGGAGACTAAAGCGG
>NZ_JBEFAK010000142.1:0-1629 GCF_040137845.1 Nonomuraea sp. B19D2
AGGCCGGGTGGGTGGTGGTCGAGTGCGGATTCGACGGTGATGCCGATGCCCGTTCCCGCGGCGACATGAGCGGCGATGGTGTGCACGCTGTCGGCGGTTCTGATGATGCGCAGGTCGGCTCCGCCGATGTGGAAGGCGGACAGGAGGCGGTCGCAGAGACCGCTGTTGATCTGGTGGGGCCAGGTGAGCAGGCCGGTGGTGGACAGTTCGGACGCGCTCAGCTCGGCGTGCCCGGCGAGGGGGTGGGTCGCGGGTACGAGCGCCATGAACCTCTCGGTGGACAGCACCCTCGCGCGTACGCCGGTGACCTCGCCGGTCGCCCAGGCGATGCCGAGCCCGATCGTGTCCGCCCGCAGGGCGGTGAGCTGGGCTGTGGTCGGCATGGCTTCCGGCACGATCGTCACGTCGGGGAAGCGGTCGCGCAGTTGCCGCAGGCAGCGCAACAGCAGCTGGTGGTCGGTGTATTCGGCGTGGGCGACGACGAGGGTGGTGCGGGCTTTGTCGCCGGTGGCCAGGGAGCGTCCGCGCTGCTGGAAGCGGCGCAGCTGGGCCAGGGTGGCGTAGGCGTCGGGCAGCAGCGCTTGGCCGAGGTCGGTCATTGACACCCGGCGGCTGGTGCGGTGGAACAGCCGCCCGCCCAGGGCGTGCTCCAGCCGCCTGACGGCGTCGCTGACGGTGGGCTGACCCTGGTGCAGGCGCGCGGCGGCGCGGCCGAAGTGGAGCTCTTCGGCGACCGCGACGAATGCTTCCAGTTCCATCTTGTCCACGGGGCCAGGCTACCGCGATCAATCGGTGTGACCGATCGTTGCGTGCCGAAGTTCGGCGTTGATGCTGTGCCGTCCGCAGGAGTGTGATGGGTGGGCAAGCAGGGATTTCCCCACGACCGGAAGTAGTGAAGAGCACATGACAGTCAATGACGTTGTCCGTGAGCAGGATACGCCGATGGCCACGGTGACGGTGGTCTACCACTCGGTGCACGGGCACACCCGGGTCCTGGCCGAGCATCTCGCCGACGGGGCGCGCCTGGTGCCGGGAGCTCAGGTGCATCTGGTGGAGATCCGGGCCGAGGACGTCACCGCGGGCCGTTGGCACGATGCGCAGGTGCTGGCGCTGCTCGGCCGCTCCGATGCGATCGTCCTGGGCTGCCCGACGCTGATGGGCAGCGTGTCGGCGGTGTTCAAGGCGTTCATGGAGGCGGCGTTCACGCCGTTCACGACGCAGGCGTGGAAGGACAAGCTGGCCGGCGGGTTCACCATGTCCGCCTCGCAGAGCGGCGACAAGCTGGCGGTCTTGGAGCAGCTGGCGGTCTTCGCCGCGCAGCTGGGTATGCAGTGGGTCGGCGTGGCCGATATGCCGGGCAACAACTGGAGTGGTGGCGCTCGCGATGATGTGAACCGGCTGGGCTCGTGGCTGGGCCTGATGAGCCAGAGCCACGCCGATCTGGGGTCGGAGCAGGCCGGATCACGCGGTGACCTGATCACCGCGCAACGGTACGGCGAGCGGATCGCCCGGCTGACTCAGCGGTGGGTCAACGCCGTGCCGTATGAGACCTCCCGGATGACCGAACACGAAGCCCGCGCCCTGTCGGCCTCCCTCAGGGAGACGGACGACGCACCGGCAGCGCTCGGC
>NZ_JBEFAK010000143.1:0-1603 GCF_040137845.1 Nonomuraea sp. B19D2
CCCTCTGTGCCAAGCTCAAGTGAGACAGATGGGACTAAAATTCCTTAACTGACACGAGTAGGGCGAGAACGGGTATCCACCGCAGTGACCATGACCAGCCATGACCTCCAGCGCGGTACCGGGCCGCGTGCCGACCGGCCCAAGCGGCGTACCTTCACCGCCGCCTACAAGCTGCAGATCGTTGAGGAGTACGACGCGGCGCCGGACGGCACCAAGGGCGCGATCTTGCGCAGGGAAGGGCTGTATGAGTCCAGCATCTCGCTGTGGCGACGCCAGCGTGACAACGGCGAGCTGACCTCCGCATCTAACCCGGCCGGTGCACCCCGGGCCCGCAAGACGCCCGAGCAGCTGGAGCTGGAGCGGCTGCGCAAGGAGAACGCGGCGCTGGCGCGGGACAAGGCGCGGGCAGAGAAGAAGCTGGCGCAGACCGAGGCCGCCCTGGACATCATGGGAAAAGGTTTCGCGCTCTTGGAAATGATCTCCGAGAGCGCGGAGAACGAGCCTTCGTGACCACCGTCCGGCGCGAGACGCTGGAGTTGTTGCGGGCCGCCTGCCTGCCGATCGCAGTCTGCTGTGCGCTGACCGGGATCCCCCGCGGCTCCTACTACCGCAGCCTGCATCCGCAGCCCGAGCACGCGCCGGCACCACGCCCGGCGCCGCCGAACAAGCTGACCGAGGCCGAGCGGGAGCATCTGATCACGGTCTTGAACAGCCCGCGCTTCGCCGACAAGGCTCCCCGCCAGGTGTGGGCCACGCTGCTGGACGAGGGCACCTACCTGGCCTCGGTGTCGACCATGTACCGGCTGCTGCGCGAGCGCGATCAGGTCCGCGAGCGCCGTGCCCAGGCCCGCCACGAGGCCCGTAAGAAGCCCTATCTGGCCGCCCGCTCCCCGAACGAGATCTGGTCGTGGGACATCACGAAGCTACCCGGTCCGGCGGAGCGACAGTTCTATGACCTGTACGTGATGATCGACATCTTCTCGCGGTACGTCGTGCACTGGGAGGTTCACCTGCGCGAATCGGGTGAACTGGCCCGGCAGTTCATGGGGAACTCCCTGCTCGCCAACGGTGGGATCGCACCCCAGACGATCCACTCCGACAACGGCACCGCGATGACCTCCAAGCCGGTCACCGACCTGCTGGCCACCTTGGACATCATCAAGTCGCACTCCCGGCCGAAGGTCAGCAACGACAACCCTTACAGCGAGGCGGCGTTCAAGACCCTCAAGTACTGCCCGGTGTTTCCCGAGCGGTTCGATTCCCTGGCCGAGGCCGAGACGTTCTGCCACCACTTCTTTCAGTACTACAACCACGAGCACTACCACGCCGGCCTGGGCCTGCACACGCCGTTCACCGTGCACATCGGCACCGCCCCGGCCATCCAGGACCGGCGCGAACAGGCGGTCGAACGCTTCCGCACGGCCAACCCCCACCGATTCACCCGAACGCCCCGCCTGCCCAAGATCCCAACGGTCGCCTACATCAACCAGCCCGAAGAAGACCAGAACGGCGCATCCCAACCCACCCAGGAGGCCGCCTAGCGATCACCTCGGCAGAGTCCCTGTCGCACTTGACTTGACACCTACCGGACTGCCGACTACCG
>NZ_JBEFAK010000145.1:0-1373 GCF_040137845.1 Nonomuraea sp. B19D2
GAGCAATGCTTGAGATCTGTGGATCATCGGGAAAGGGGTGTACCTTCCCGATGATCATGTGATTCCACCAAGCATGACCGACGCGCCAACGTCGGTCGGGAAGGCACACCCGTGCTCACCGTAGTCCCTGACCCCGCCGACGGCGACCGCGCCGCGGCCTCTTCTTCCCCGTCGCCGGCGCTGATCGACGAGCTCGTGCGCGAGGGAGCCCGCCGGATGCTCGCCGAAGCGCTCAAGGCCGAGGTCGACGCCTACATCGCCGCCTTCGCCGACGAACGCGACCAACATGGCCACCGCCTGGTCGTGCGCAACGGCCACCACCAACCCCGCACCGTGCTGACCAGCGCAGGCGCGATCGAGGTGCACGCCCCGCGAGTCAACGACAAGCGCGTCGACGAGGCCACCGGCGAGCGTCGGCGCTTCTCCTCGGCCATCTTGCCGCCCTGGTGCCGCAAGAGCCCGGCCATCACCGAGGTGCTGCCGCTGCTCTACCTGCATGGCCTGTCCACCGGCGACTTCGTGCCCGCCCTGAGCCAGTTCCTGGGCACCGGCACCGGGCTGTCGGCGCCGGTCATCACCAAGCTCACCGAGCAATGGAAGGCCGATCAGCGCGCCTTCGCCGAACGAGACCTGTCGAATGTCGACTACGTCTACCTGTGGGCCGACGGCATCCATGTCAACATCCGCCTTGAAGAGCACAAACTCTGCCTGCTGGTACTCATCGGCGTGCGCGCCGACGACCGCAAGGAACTCGTCGCCCTCACCGACGGCTACCGCGAATCGACCGAGTCGTGGGCTGATCTGCTGCGTGATTGCGCCCGGCGCGGCATGCGCGCCCCGGT
The DNA here is from genome assembly GCF_040137845.1 of Nonomuraea sp. B19D2. NCBI lineage: Bacteria > Bacillati > Actinomycetota > Actinomycetes > Streptosporangiales > Streptosporangiaceae > Nonomuraea > Nonomuraea sp. B19D2. Next base: position 843 of record NZ_JBEFAK010000145.1, read on the forward strand.
GCTCGCGGTCGGAGACGGTGCGCTGGGCTTCTGGTCGGCGCTGGCCGAGGTGTTTCCGCAGGCCAGAGCGCAGAGGTGCTGGTTTCACAAAATTGCCAACGTGCTCGGGGCGCTGCCGAAGTCAGCCCACCCGGGCGCGAAGAAGGCCCTGGCCGAGATCTGGAACGCCGAGAGCAAGGACCACGCCCTGGCCGCGGTCGCCGCGTTCGAGGCCGCCCACGGCGCCAAGTTTCCCAAGGCGGTCGCCAAGGTCGTCGACGATGTCGAGGAGCTGCTGGCCTTCTACGACTATCCAGCCGAGCACTGGCGGCACCTGCGCACCACCAATCCGATCGAGTCGACCTTCGCCACTGTCCGGCACCGCACCAAGGTCACCAAGGGTCCCGGCTCCCGCGCAGCCGGCCTGGCCATGGCCTTCAAGCTGATCGAGTCCGCCCAGTCCCGCTGGCGTGCGGTCAACGGCGCCCACCTGGTCGCCCTGGTCCGCGCCGGCGCCACCTTCATCGACGGCAAACTCGTCGAACGCTCGAA
>NZ_JBEFAK010000146.1:0-1308 GCF_040137845.1 Nonomuraea sp. B19D2
TGAGCTGCCCCGGGTTGGTTGGAGGCTCCCAAGACTGGAAGGCTGGGAGTCGTGCCCGCACCGAGGAAGTACCCCCAAGAGCTGCGTGAACGCGCCATCAAGATGGTGTTCGACCTGCGTGAGGAGAACGGAGGCAAGGCCGGGGCGATCGCCCGGGTGGCCGACCGGCTCGGCGTGCACCGCGAGGCGCTGCGCTCCTGGGTGCGGCAGGCGGAAATCGATGAGGGAAAGCGCTCGGGCACTACATCGAGCGACGCGCAGCGGATCGCGGAATTGGAGCGGGAAGTCCGTGAGCTGCGTCGGGCCAACGAGATTCTGAAGGCGGCGTCCGCCTATTTCGCCCGGGAACTCGACCCGAGACTGCCGCGCTAATCGAGTTCATTGACCTGCATCGGGATCGGTTCGGCGTGGAACCGATCTGCGTGGTCCTGGAGTTTGCCCCGTCCACCTATCACGAGGCTAAGCGACGCGAGCGTGAGCCGTCGGCTCGGGCGTGTCGCGATGAGGAGTTGAAAGTCGAGATTATGCGCGTGTGGGAGAACCCGGGCAGGAAGGTGTACGGGGCGCGTAAGGTCTGGCGCGAATTGAATCGTCAAGGAATTGTGGTGGCGCGGTGCACGGTCGAGCGGCTGATGCGTGAATTAGGTATCGAGGGCGCGTGTGCGCGCCGTAAGCGGCCCCGCACGACGCTGCCGGCCGGTGGGGAGCTGCCCGCTGACCTGCTGGAGCGGGACTTCGCTGCGCTGGCGCCGAACCGTCGCTGGGTGGCCGACCTGACGTACGTATCGACTGTGTCCGGGTGGGTGTACACGGCGTTCGTGATGGATTTGTATTCGCGGATGATTGTCGGTTGGGAAGTCGCGGATAATCTGCGGGCCGATCTGGCTTTGTCGGCGCTGGAAATGGCGATATGGTCGCGTCGTGAGGGCCTGGATGGTGATCTGGTGCATCATTCCGATCGGGGTGTGCAATACACGTCGATCTGCTATAGTAAGCGTCTGGCGGAGATTGGCGCGGTGCGCTCGGTCGGCAGCAAAGGCGATTCTTACGATAACGCTGCTGCCGAGTCGCTGAACAGTCTGTACAAGAAAGAGCTCATTGACTTTCGCGGCGGCTGGCAGGGTGTCACCGACGTGATGCTGGAAACCATGGAATGGGTTGCCTGGTACAACGAGACGAGGCTCCACTCGTTCTGCGGTAATATTCCACCGAAGGAGTATGAAGGCGCCTTCTATAAGGCGCAGGAATCTGCTACGTCATTCGCAAGTTCGCAGGAATCGTAGCCTCCAAGATTCCCGGGACGGTCCA
>NZ_JBEFAK010000147.1:0-1322 GCF_040137845.1 Nonomuraea sp. B19D2
CTGAGGGGCTCCGAATTTTCCGGACTCGACCCAAATGAAACTATATCATGCCGCGACCCGATTATCGAACCATTCCTCTAGCACCTCCGATGGTGGGCGATATCCCAACCCAGAGTGAAGTCTTCGCCGGTTATAGAATCCCTCGATAAATTTGATCAGCTCGCGCCGCGCTTCGGCACGCTTGGCGAATGCCCGGGGATGAACCATCTCCGTCTTCAGCTTACCGAAGAACGATTCCGCCATCGCATTGTCGAAACAACTCCCAGCGCGCCCTACGGACTGCCTGATGTGGTACTCACCGAGTGTCTCACCGAACTCGATCGACGTATATTGACTCCCACGGTCGGAATGAAAGATCGCCCCGTCGGGCATCTCGATGCGAGCCACGGCCATATCAATGGCCGCACACACCAAGCGCGCCGGATATCGCACATCCAGCGCCCAACCGATCACGCTCTTGCTGAAGCAGTCGATAACCGTCGCCAGGAAAAGCGGACCCTCACCCGTATCGATCTGCGTGATGTCACCGATCATCTTCTGGCCGGGCGCCTCCGCGCTGAAGTCGCGTCGTACCAGGTCAGGGATCGGAGCCGCGGTCCTGTCCGCGATCGTCAGCCCTCGGCGTCGCTTGACCTGCACCGGGATCAGGCCCATCTGGCGCATGAGCTTGCGGACGAGTTCGTCGTCCACCTCGACGCCGGCGCGCCTGAGCTCCGCATGAACACGGCGGTACCCGTAGGTCCGGCCGGATTCGGCGAACACGAAGTCAATCAAGGGTTTGAGGTCCTCGCGCCGCTGCTCGGCCGCCGACATCGGGCGCTTCTCCCAGTCGTAGTATCCAGATTTCGACACGCCGAGTAAGCGGCACATCATGATGATCTCGAAGTTGGCCTTCTCAGCGAGAATGAGTTCGTACTTCTCGCTTACGGGAGTTCTTTCGCAAAGAAGGCCGCGGCTTTTTTCAGAAAAGCGTTCTCCTGCTCAAGCTCCTGAACGCGTCGTTCCATCTCCTGGAGCCTGGCGCGGTCGATCGCGGCGCGGGCCTCGTCAGTGGTACCCGAGTTCTTCGACTTCTCGGCCTTCACCCAATTGCGAACCGTCTCTGCGACCAGCCCGAAATCGCGGGCAACCTGTGCAGGGGTCTTCCCGTCTTCGACGACGGCCCGCACGACTTCGGCCCGCAACTCTGGCGGATATATTCTCGGCTTCTTCGCCACGTGCTTCCTTCCCGGACTGCCTCTGACCCTACTTGGGTCCGAGTCCGGAAGGTTCGGGGCACCTCAGTTCCTGCGTTTGGCCGAGTAGCGTTTCCATTCCCTCAG
>NZ_JBEFAK010000148.1:0-1282 GCF_040137845.1 Nonomuraea sp. B19D2
TGAGGGGCTCCGAATTTTCCGGACTCGACCCAAATGAAACTATATCACGCCGCGACCCGGTTATCGAACCATTCCTCTAGCACTTCCGATGGCGGGCGATATCCCAACCCAGAGTGAAGTCTTCGCCGGTTATAGAATCCCTCGATAAATTTGATCAGCTCGCGCCGCGCCTCGGCGCGCGTGGCGAATGCCCGGTGATGAACCATCTCCGTCTTCAGCTTACCGAAGAACGATTCCGCCATCGCATTGTCGAAACAACTCCCGGTGCGCCCGACGGACTGCCTGATGTGGTACTTACCGAGTGTCTCACCGAACTCGATCGACGTATATTGACTCCCTCGGTCGGAGTGAAATATCGCCCCGTTGGGCATCTTGATGCGGGCCGCGGCCATATCGATGGCCGCGCACACCAAGCTCGCCGGATATCGCACGTCCAGCGCCCAGCCGATCACGCTCTTGCTGAAGCAGTCGATAACCGTTGCCAGGAAAAGCGCACCCTCCCCCGTATCGATCTGCGTGATATCACCGATCATCTTCTGGCCGGGCACCTCCGCGCTGAAGTCGCGTCGCACCAGGTCAGGGATCGGGGCCGCGTTCTTGTTCGCGATCGTCAGCCCTCGGCGTCGCTTGACCTGCACCGGGACCAGGCGCATCTGGCGCATGAGCTTGCGAACGAGTTCGTCGTCCACCTCGACGCCGGCACGCCTGAGCTCCGCGTGAACACGGCGGTACCCGTAGGTCCGGCCGGATTCGGCGAACACGAAGTCAATCAAGGGCTTGAGGTCCTCGCGCCGTTGCTCGGTCGCCGACATCGGGCGCTTCTCCCAGTCGTAGTATCCAGATTTCGACACGCCGAGTAAGCGGCACATCATGATGATCTCGAAGTTAGCCTTCTCAGCGAGAATGAGTTCGTACTTCTCGCTTACGGGAGTTCTTTCGCAAAGAAGGCCGCGGCTTTTTTCAGAAAAGCGTTCTCCTGCTCAAGTTCCTGAACTCGTCGTTCCATCTCCTGGAGCCTGGCGCGGTCGATGGCGGCGCGGGCCTCGTCGGTAGTACCCGAGTTCTTCGACTTCTCGGCCTTCACCCAATTGCGAACCGTCTCTGCGACCAGCCCGAAATCGCGGGCAACCTGTGCAGGAGTCTTCCCGTCTTCGACGACGGCCCGCACGACTTCGGCCCGCAACTCTGGTGGATATATTCTCGGCTTCTTCGCCACGTGCTTCCTTCCCGGACTGCCTCTGACCCTACTTGGGTCCGGGTCCGGAAGGTTCGGGGCACCTCA
>NZ_JBEFAK010000149.1:0-1140 GCF_040137845.1 Nonomuraea sp. B19D2
CGACTACACGATCACGCCCGTGCCCAAGCGCCTCTACACCGCAGCAGACCTCACCACCTACGCCATCAGCGCAGGCGCCATCACGCACAAGATCAACTCAGCGTGTTAATTCTCTGCAAGCCCTAAGAGCTTCTAACGCAATGAAGTGAGGCGTCGCCAGCAGATCAGTGCGCAGGCCAGCTTGAGGAAAGCCTCGTGAATGTCGGCGCGGACCTCCCAGCGGATGCGCAGGCGTCGGAAAGCGTGGAGCAGGGCGAAGGTCTGCTCCACGACCCAGCGCTGTTTGCCCAGGCCGGAGCCATGCTCGGTGCCCGCGGCGGGCGATCAGCGGCCGGATCTGCAGCTCGCGTACCAGGCGGCGGTACTTGTCGTGGTCGTAGCCGCGGTCGGCGAGCACGACGTCGGGGCGCTGACGGGGCCGGCCACGCTTGCCACGCACCTTGGGGATGGCGTCCAGGAGCGGGCGAAGCTGGGTGACGTCGTTGCGGTTGGCGCCGGTCAGGATGACAGCGAGAGGTATGCCGGTGGCATCGGTGATCAGGTGATGCTTGCTGCCGGCCCGGCCGCGATCGACCGGGGACGGGCCGATCTGCGGCCCCCTTTTAACGCCCTGATCTGCGAGGAGTCCACCGCAGTCCGGGAGAGGTCGAGCGCGTCGGCCGCGTAGACGATCGAGCAGGACCTCGTGCAGGCGCTGCCAGACGCCGGAGGCGTTCCATTCGGCCAGGCGCCGCCAGCATGTCATGCCCGAGCCGTAGCCCAGCTCTTGGGGCAGGTGCTCCCAGGCGATCCCGGTGTGCAGCACGAACAAGATGCCCTGCAACGCCAGTCGGTCATCCAGCCGCTTACGTCCCGGATGCCGGAACCTCCGCTGGCGCTGAGGCAGAAGCGGCTCGATTACCGCCCAAAGCTCGTCGCTGACCTCCCACGGCTTCGGCTTGGCCACCCGTGCTCCTCTCGCGTGGGCTACAGCGAGAGATCAAAGCACAACGAAGATCATTCTGTTAGGCGCTCTTAGGGCTTGCAGAGAATTAACACGCTGAGTTGATCTTGTGCGTGATGGCGCCTGCGCTGATGGCGTAGGTGGTGAGGTCTGCTGCGGTGTAGAGGCGCTTGGGCACGGGCGTGATCGTGTAGTCG